>JANXYD010000421.1 GCA_025350265.1 Hyphomicrobiaceae bacterium
GGCAGGGCATGCTGATCACGCCGAGCGGCATGGCCTACGATGCGATCACGCCGGACGACGTGGTGGCAATGACTGCGGATGGTGCCGTCAAGGGCAATCGCAAGCCGTCGAGCGAGTGGCGCTTTCATCTTGCCGCTTACCAGAAACGCCCGGATATGCAGGCGATCGTGCATACCCACTCGATGCACGCAACCGTGCTAGCGTGCGCGCATAAATCGATCCCGGCGTTCCATTACATGGTGGCCGCCGCCGGTGGGCGCGACATCCCGCTCGTGCCCTATGCGACGTTCGGCACCGAGGCCTTGTCGCGCCACGTCGCCGACGGCGTGGCCGAGCGCAATGCCTGCTTGATGGCCAACCACGGCCAGATCGCGATGGGTGTGACGCTGGCGGCGGCATTGGAACTGGCGGCCGACGTCGAAGTGCTCGCCGAGCAGTATTGGAAAGTGTTGATGCTCGGCCAAGCGCACGTGCTGCCCGACGCCGAAATGGATCTCGTACTCCAGCGCTTCAAATCCTACGGACAGAAAGCGCAGGGGTAGTGCCCCCCACCTCACCCCGCTCCCCGCGAACAACGGAAAGAGGGAAAGAGGTGGTTGGGTTTTTTACGCCATCGCCTTCTTGAGGTTTTCGTCGACCTTGTCGAGGAAGCCGGTGGTCGACAGCCATTTCTGGTCGGCGGAAACCAGCAGCGCCAGATCCTTGGTCATGAAGCCGGCTTCGACGGTGTCGATGCAGACTTTTTCGAGCGTATTGGCGAACGCCGTGAGGTCGGCGTTGTTGTCGAGCTTGGCGCGATGTGCGAGGCCACGCGTCCAGGCGAAGATAGAGGCGATAGAGTTAGTCGAGGTCTCCTTGCCCTTCTGGTGTTCGCGATAGTGGCGCGTCACGGTGCCGTGCGCCGCTTCGGCTTCCACGGTCTGTCCGTCCGGCGTCAACAGCACCGAGGTCATCAAGCCGAGCGAACCGAAGCCCTGCGCCACGGTGTCGGACTGCACGTCGCCGTCGTAATTCTTGCACGCCCACACATAGCCACCCGACCACTTCATGGCGGCGGCCACCATGTCGTCGATCAAGCGATGCTCATAGGTGATCTTGGCGGCATCGAACTTGGACTTGAATTCGCTGTCGAAGATCTGTTGGAAGATTTCCATGAAGCGACCGTCGTACTGCTTCAGGATGGTGTTCTTGGTCGAGAGATACAGCGGATATTTGCGGCTCAGGGCGTAGTTCATTGACGCGCGCGCGAAATCGGTGATGCTGTCGTCAAGATTATACATTGCCAGCGCGATGCCCGAGGACGGTGCCTTGAACACTTCGCGCTCGATCACCTTGCCGTCGGTGCCCACGAACTTCATCGTCAGCGTGCCGGCGGTAGGGAACTTGAAATCGGTGGCGCGATACTGATCGCCATACGCGTGGCGGCCGATGATGATCGGCTTGGTCCAGCCCGGAACCAGCCGCGGCACGTTCTTGCAAATGATGGGTTCGCGGAAGATGCAGCCGCCGAGGATGTTGCGGATGGTGCCGTTGGGCGACTTCCACATTTCCTTGAGCTTGAATTCGGTGACGCGACCCTCGTCGGGCGTGATCGTCGCGCACTTGACTGCGACGCCGTGCTTTTTGGTGGCATTGGCCGCGTCGATGGTCACCTGATCATTGGTCTTGTCGCGGTATTCGACGCCGAGATCGTAATATTCGAGATTGAGGTCGAGGTAGGGGTGGATCAGCTTGTCCTTGATCGCCTGCCAGATGATGCGCGTCATCTCATCGCCGTCCATCTCGACGACGGTACCTTTAACTTTGATCTTCTGCATGTGACCCACCTTTGCTTCACTCAAATCGGGGCCGAAGGATGTCCCGCGATAACGTGGGCCTTGGCTCTGGGCCACGATTTAGCTGCGACAGCGCTCTGGGGCAAGGGTGGTGGAAGCCGGCAGCAAAGGCCATTGGTCTCGACCGCGTCTGGCGGCGGCTTTTCGGGTCGTTCCGGATCTGGTTAACTTACGGAACGACCCATGCTCTTCGCTTTGTCGTGCGTCGTGCGCATGTATCAGTCGTGGTGGCGGCGGTGTTCGATGTCTTCGCGCACGTCAGCACGTTCGGCGGCGAGCTTGGCGCGGTCGGCGGCGAGCTTGTTCTGTGCGGCACTTACGTCGCGAGCCTCGTGACGCACCTCCTTGTAGTCGCGAACGGCGGCACCGATGTGCCCATGCTGAATGTCGTCGCGCTCGCGGGCGCGGGCCTTGGCGAGTTCGCTGCGTTCATGCGCCAGGCGGGCTTCGTCGGCCGCCACGGCAGCACGGTCCTGACGCAGTTCGCGGAGGTCGTTGCGGATGTGAGCGTCGGACTCGGCCAAGGCAGGCTGAACCATCGCAAGCGCCAGACCGGCGCCAATGGCAAGGGCGGATACTTTGATAAACATGACTGCTCTCCATAAGCGCGTCGTTTGACGCGAGGTGTTGGGATCGGTGGGAGCGGGTGAGCCGCCAAGCCTTTTCGATCACGATGAAAGAGTTTTACAGCTGGCGTACTGAATGGGATGGGAATGCCACGTTTAGGGCCCGTTCACGTGGCAGGCTCGATCTTGACGCGGACTTGGCGTGAACGCTGCGGCATTGGCGCGGGTGTTGTCTCGATCGTGAGATGCGGCCAGCGTGCGTGGTAGCTTTCGGCTTTGGCCTGAAACAAGACCGGCGCGATCATCAGCGGGTTCGGCCTGAGCATTCCGGCGAATGCATCGTCGAGGCCGAAGGGCGCGTAAAGAACGGCTTCCCTCGCACTGTGACGTGGACCAGCCCCAACAGCGATGCCGATGCAGGTGCCAGCGATCAGAAAGCGGTCGATGCCGTCGCGGGCCGCACGCAAGCGTGGATATGCACCGCCGAAGCACTGCTCGTACCAAAGGTGCACGCGCGCCTGGTTTTTGACGTCGATGGCTATGTCGAGGTCGGCCAGTGCCGCCCGTGTGGTGCGGATTGCGCGATCCTCCGCTTCCCAGCTCAAATCGGAGCCGTCGAAGTAGAACAGGTCGTAATCCTTGATGCCGGAGGTGAGTAGCTTGCCGTTTTCCAGCAGCGCTCCGATTTTAGGCGTCGCGCGAGACGCCTCTGGCACTTTCTCCTGTCGTACGCCTGATCGGAAAACCGCTGCACGCTTTATCCGGAAGCCTGCTTGATTCCAGACGGTTTGGAATAGACAACCGGCAACAAGCCAGCAATCCG
Source organism: Hyphomicrobiaceae bacterium (assembly GCA_025350265.1). Lineage (GTDB taxonomy): Bacteria > Pseudomonadota > Alphaproteobacteria > Rhizobiales > Hyphomicrobiaceae > JABFRJ01. Next base: position 3,225 of record JANXYD010000421.1, read on the forward strand.
GCAAACCCAGCGATGGCAGCCGGCGCAGGAGTTCCGCATTGATTGAATTGGCGAGCGCCGCCGTAACAAATCGCTGGGCCGTTTCCGCATGCACGAAAACCTCCCCACTTCAGCGCGCCGGTGCCGCATCTGCGCAGGCCACGCTTAACTGCATCGATTGAAGTCGCACTCGATCTGCAAAATGCGGCTAGAACGGAATTTCGTCGTCGATCTGCTTGTCGAAAGGCTTGCCACCGCCGCCGCTTTTCGTAGCCCCAGATGCGCCGCTTTTGCCGCCGCCGCCGTAGCCCGAACTACCCCCGGAACCACCGCTCGCCCCGCCACCAGACGCACCGCGTCCGCCACCATAGCCACCGTCACTGCTATAGTCAGACTGGCCTTGCTCGGCCATGCCACCGCTACTAGCGCCAGCGCGTCCGTCAAGCATCGTCAGCGACCCATTAAAGCCTTGCAGCACGACTTCGGTCGAATACTGATCCTGGCCTTCCTTGTTCTGCCACTTGCGGGTCTGCAGCTGGCCTTCGATGTAGAGTTTTGCGCCTTTTTTGACGTATTGCTCAACGACCTTGCAGAGCCCCTCGTTGAATACGACGACCCGATGCCACTCAGTTTTTTCTTTCTTTTCGCCGGAATTCTTATCGCGCCAGCTTTCGCTGGTGGCGATGGTCAGGTTGGCGATGGGACGGCCATCCTGGGTGCGACGGATTTCCGGATCCTTGCCGACGTTGCCGATCAGAATGACCTTGTTGACCGATCCTGCCATGATGCTCTCCTGCTATCCTAGGTCCCATCGAGCAACGCAGCGACAGCCGATACGGCTGCAAACGCGAACGGCGCAATGGCGACGATTCCTCTGAAGATCACGGTAAACGCTTTGATCGAGCTGGTAATCAGCACGAGTTGCTTGTCCACTTATTTCTTTGGCCAAGCTGGTATCCGGCGTTAGGCGTCGACGAGTGATCACTATGCGTTCGGTTTATGTTCACTTTAGATGCTTTTTCGCCAGATGCAAGTGATTTGTATCCGGCGTCACTGTCAGCCCTGGACTGACCAGCCGCCATCGACGGGGATCGCCGCGCCGGTGACGAAGTCGGAGGCAGAGGAGGCCAGAAATACGGCGATGCCGCTGAAATCGGATGGCTCACCCCAGCGGCCCGCGGGGGTGCGGCCCAACACGCGCTCATGCAGACCATTCACCTCAGCACGGGCGTTGCGGGTCAATTGTGTATCGATCCAGCCGGGCAGGATGGCGTTGACCTGAATGTTGTATTGCGCCCATGCGGTGGCGAGCGACTTGGTCAGCTGGACGATGCCCCCTTTCGAGGCGGCGTAGGCCGGCGCGAACGAGGAGCCAAAAAGCGACATCATCGAACCAGTATTGATGATCTTGCCCGCGCCGGCTGCCTGCATGATCGGAAAGGCGGCCTGGCTGGCATAGAATGCGCCATCAAGATTGATGCTCAAGACTTCACGCCATTCCGCAGGTGTAACATGTTGGGGTTGCTTGCGGATATTGATCCCGGCGTTATTGACGAGAATGTCGAGGCGGCCGAATTGACTGATTGTTTCGGCGATCATGGCGGCGCAGGACTCCGGCTTTTGCACTTCGACGGCCACGACGCCGGTTTTGTTGCCATATTTGGCCAGGCTTGCGGCAGCCGTTGCCGATTTTTCCACGTTGCGGCCGGCAATGACGACATGCGCACCGGCTGCAGCCAAGCCTGTGGCCATGCCGAGCCCGATGCCGCCATTGCCTCCCGTGACGAGGGCGACTTTGTCCTGTAGCGAAAATTGAGACATGATCATGTGTCCGGAGGTTTGATCTTCGACAATGTGCGTGCATTCTGCGGGTGCGACACTGCTGCCGCACCGGGGGCTGGTATACAAGGGCCTCGGTCGGTTATCGTGGGAAAGTGGAAGCGTTCTAAGTGGGGCGGGCTTGCACTTAAGGTCATGGGTGGAACGCGTGAATTACGACAAAATTTTCTCTGACTCCATTGCGGCTATTAAGGTCGAAGGGCGCTATCGCGTGTTTGCAGACCTGCGCCGCCGTCGTGGCGCGTTTCCGCACGCCGATGCCTATACCAGTGACGGCGTCAGCCGACCGATCACCGTTTGGTGCTCGAACGATTATCTTGGCATGGGCCAGCACCCCGATGTGATCGCGGCCATGCACACCGCGCTGGACACGGTCGGCGCGGGCTCCGGCGGCACGCGTAATATTTCCGGCACGACGCACTATCACGTCGAACTCGAAGCCGAGATCGCGGATCTGCACGGCAAGCAAAGTGCGTTGCTATTCACGTCGGCGTTCGTCGCCAACGATACCACGCTCGCCACGCTGCAAATGCTGATGCCGGACGTGGTGATTTTTTCGGATGCCAAGAATCACGCCTCGATGATCGCTGGCATTCGCAACGGCGGCAAGGAAAAGCGCATCTTCAAGCATAACGACATGGCCGATCTTGAGCGTCAGCTCAAATCAGTCGACAGCAAGCGGCCGAAGATCATCGCGTTCGAAAGCGTCTACTCCATGGATGGCGCGATTGCGCCGATCGCAGCAATCGCTGATCTCGCAGAGAAGTACGACGCGCTGACCTATCTCGACGAAGTGCACGCAGTCGGCATGTACGGCCCGCGCGGCGGCGGCATCGCCGAGCGCGACGGCGTGATGCATCGCATCGACATCATCAACGGCACGCTGGCGAAGGGCTTCGGCGTCATGGGCGGATACATCGCCGCGACCCGCGATATCTGCGACGCCATCAGGTCGTTCGCGCCGGGCTTCATTTTCACGACGTCGGTGGCACCGGCCATCGCCGCAGGCGCGCTGGCCAGCATCCGCCATCTCAAATCTTCCAGCGTCGAGCGCGAACTGCATCAGGAGCGCGCCCGCACGCTGAAGCGCAAGTTGAAAAACGCGGGGCTGCCGGTGTTGGACAATCCGAGCCACATCGTGCCCGTCATGATCTGCGATCCCGTGCACACCAAGCAGGTGGCGGACGCGTTGTTTAATCAATTCGGCATCTATGTGCAGCCGATCAATTATCCGACGGTGCCGCGTGGCGGCGAGCGTCTGCGCTTCACGCCGACGCCGCTGCACACTGATGCCGATATGGACAAGCTGGTGGCGGCGCTCAACACGCTGTTTGCGGAATGCCCGATGAGTTTGGCATCGGTGACCGCCGCCGAATAATCCAGTGGCCATGTCGCGCAGTCAGCGAAGTAGCCAGGTGAACACAACGAACTTCGCGATTGATCAGGAACAGCCCATCCTGCTGTCTGCCATGCCCTGCACCTCTCTCCGCTAAGCTGAGAGTACGAAGGTCAGGACTTCGCGAAATAGCCCGCCAGAAAATGTTGATAAATTGCGGTCAGGGCTTCGAGATCAGCAATAGAGACGCGTTCGTCGACGTGGTGGGCCAATGCGTTGGTCAGGCCGAATTCGACGACCGGGCAATAGGCCTGGATGAAGCGGGCGTCGGATGTGCCGCCATTGGTGGTCAGAGCGGGCGTCGTGCCGGTGACGGTTCGTACGGCGGTTCTCAGCGTCTCTACGAGCGGGCCGGGCTTGGTCAGGAAAACGTCGCCTGTGCCCGAAAAATTAAGGTCGTAGCGGCTGTGAAGGTCACGCGCGGCGGCGTCGCAGTGCGCGCGCACCCAAGCCTCGAGCCGTGGCCGCGTCCAATGCGTGTTGTAGCGGATATTAAGTTTCGCGCGCGCTTCGGCCGGGATGACGTTGGTGGCTGAATTGCGGACGTCGATCACCGTCACCTGCAGGTTGGAAG
>JANXYD010000486.1 GCA_025350265.1 Hyphomicrobiaceae bacterium
AATTGGCCCGCGCGGACGCCTCGCCGATCGCACGCCTGACGCGCTCCGCCATGACTGCGGCCGACTGCGGATCGGGATGTCGCACATCGCAGACGGTTTGCGCCCAGTCCGACAGAATGCCCGGCTTGTTCGGCCACGCCACCAACCGCGCCGCCGTCGCCTTGCCGCAGGTGCCGGCGAAATCCCATCCGAGATCGTCGACCGCGACCAGCAACCGCGCCGCCGCTACCAGCGCATTCTTGCGCCGCTCCATCGGCCATGGGCCGGTGTGCGCCGTCTCGCCGCGAAACTCGACGAGCATGCCGGTGCTGGAATAACCACCGGTCACCACGCCGACCTGCATCCGGTCTTTATCGAGGATCGGACCCTGTTCGATGTGGAACTCGAAATAGCTGTCGAACGCATGCGGCTTGGATTGTGGGGCACCTGCATAACCAATGCGCGCCAGTTCTTCGCCGATCGATTTGCCGTCGTCGTCGCGCCGTGCGCGCGCCCATTCGAGCGCATAGGTTCCAGCAAAACAGCCCGATCCGACCATGGGCGGTGAGAAACGGCCGCCCTCTTCGTTGGTCCAGTCGACGATCTCCAGCGGCCGCCGCGTGACGTGGCCGCAATCGTTGAGGGCGCGGCACACTTCCAGCGCGCCCAACACCCCCGCGATGCCGTCGAAGCGCCCGCCGTTGACCTGTGTATCGAGATGCGATCCCATCACCACCGGCGGCAAGCTGTTGTCGGAGCCTGCGCGCCGCGCGAAGATGTTGCCGATGGCGTCAACGCGCGTGTCGAGCTTTGCCTCCCGGCACCAGCCAACGAAGACGTCGCGCACCTGTTTGTCGGCATCCGAAAGTGCCAGGCGCGACAGGCCGCCCGGTCGCCCCGGTCCGATCTCGGCGGAATGCTCGATCGTGGTCCAGAAGCGGTCGAAATTGATGCGGGGAGCGGCGGATGGAGTGTTCATGTGGGACACCGGTTCGGTAGCGGACGGTCATCCATGCCATGGCGCGGCACGCCTGCTCAATCGGCAAAATCATCAGTGCATCACGATCGATCGCGAGGTAATTGGCCAGAGATCTGGCATGCAAAGTGACGCCGATCACTAACTCGGCCGACCCTTATGGGGCCGTGCCGCTAGCTCGGATCCTGATCAAGGGCCACATGCTGTGGCGCGGCGCCCATCCCATTGCACCCGGCGCGCAGAAGGTCGATTTCGTGGCCGATGAAGCTTACGAGGTGACGCCACTTGCGCAAGGCTTCGCGGATATTCTGAACAAAGTAACCGCGACGGGATATGCGCCCTGGTCCGTCGGAGAAGCGCAGAGTATCTTCGGAAAGACGTTTGTTCCATTTGGTCTCAAAGAAGGCACCAACTTTGCCGAATATGATCTCGTCTATCTGCGGAATGGTTTGCTGTTCTGGGGCGCTCGCAACATCGACGGCCGTGGCTTCGACACGGAACAGAACAGGCCAACGAACCTCCAAATTCCGATGATCCGACCTTAGGACCGATCGGCAGCTCCTGGACCCAAACTGAAGTCCCGTGATGGGATTACAATTCCATCTGAGACGCCGCGATCACCATTCCTGCTTGCCTTGCGGTCGTGGTTCCGTTACATACCCCCATCTTCCTGATTTTCGCCGGGTGGGCCTGCATTTGCGGGGCATCGGCGTGCGTATCTGCGAGCTGACGAGACCGGCCATGAACAAGAGCGAAGACTTCCATCCCAACTATCACATGATCAGGGTCGTCCAGACGGACGGCACTGAGTTCATGACGTATTCGACCTACGGTAAAGAGGGCGACACCCTCAATCTCGACATCGACCCCAAGACGCATCCGGCCTGGACTGGTGGCAACCAGCAGCTGATGGATCGCGGCGGCCGCCTGTCACGCTTCAAGAAGAAGTTTGAAGGTATGTTCTGAGCCGTACGCACGCCGGTCCGCTGGCGTGCGTGTGCGCTGAGATGTTATTTAGCCCCGGCTGCCCCGTGCAGACCGGGCTTTTTATTGTTTTGGCAGGCAGAATGGCTGTCAGGAGAAGTTTGTTCGCGGTCCACAATTTAAGCATGAAGTGCGGCTAGGGTTTGCTTCACGGTGTTCAGCCGAACTGTTGCGACAAGTGACCGATTCGACTATGCAAGTTTAGTGTGACGACTTATCTGGCCGGTTGGGGCGGTCTGTGGGACATGCGATCAATATGCTGCAGACATTGAGATATTCGGGGTTCGCGGCGGTTGGGCGCGCGATTGCGGTGCTGTCGTTTGTCGTCGCGTCGGCGCTCACGCTCGCCGGTTGTGCCAAGGTCGAACTGTCGCCGCATCTCCAGCCATTGTCCAAAGACACGCTGATGCTGCTTGGGAACAAGGGCATGGACGTGC
>JANXYD010000008.1 GCA_025350265.1 Hyphomicrobiaceae bacterium
TGATGCTCAAGCTCGACAACGTGTCGTTGTCGTTCGGCGGCGTGAAAGCCATCCGCGATGTGTCGTTCGATGTCCGCCGTGGCGAGATCCGCGCCATCATCGGGCCGAACGGTGCCGGCAAAACGTCGATGCTCAACGTCATCAACGGATTCTATCATCCCCAGCAGGGGCAAATCACGTTCAAGGGACAGCAGCGTTCAGCGATGCGGCCACACGTGGCGGCGAGCCAAGGCATCGCACGCACGTTCCAGAACGTCGCATTGTTCAAAGGCATGTCGACGCTCGACAATATCATGACCGGGCGCACCCTGAAGATGAAACGCGGACTGCTTTGGCAGGCTTTGCGGCATGGCCCGGCGCTGGCCGAAGAGATCGAGCATCGCGCGGTCTGCGAGCGCATCATCGATTTTCTCGAGATCGCCCACATCCGCAAGACGCCCGTCGGCAAGCTTCCGTACGGCCTGCAGAAGCGCGTCGAACTGGGGCGCGCGCTGGCGACTGAACCAGAATTGCTGCTGCTCGACGAGCCGATGGCGGGCATGAATTTAGAAGAAAAGCAGGACATGAGCCGCTTCATTCTGACCGTCAACGACACGTTCGGCACCACCATCGCACTGATCGAGCACGACATGGGCGTGGTGATGGACCTTTCCGACCGTATCGTCGTGCTCGACTACGGCCAGAAGATCGCCGACGGCACGCCGGACGCGGTCAAGGCCGACCAGAAGGTGATCGATGCGTATCTGGGTGTGGCGCATTAGGCAGTAGGCAGTAGGCAGTAGGCAGTAGGGGCGGACATGTTGCGAGCAATAGAAGTCGTCGGGTGCGGCTGCCCTGTGAAGTCACTGCAATGCGATAGCCCTACTGCCTACTGCCTACCGCTTACTGCCTCGGAGGCGACATGGACTTTCTAATTCAAGTGATCTGGGAAGGTTTGGTCGCTGGCGTGCTGTATGCGCTGATCGCGCTTGGGTTCGTGCTGATCTTCAAGGCATCCGGCGTCTTCAATTTCGCGCAGGGCATCATGGTGGTGTTTGCGGCGCTCACGCTGGTCGGCAGCTACGACAAGATGGCAGCGGTCGGGTTCAAAGGCTTTCCGGCGGCGCTGGTTGCCGTGGCGATCGCGCTTGGCGTCATGTTCGTGCTGGCGTGGCTGGTCGAGCGGCTGGTGCTGCGCCACCTGGTCAATCAGCCGGATATCATTCTGTTCATGGCCACGTTCGGGCTCACCTATTTCCTCATCGGATTTGGTGAAGCGGTGTTCGGCGGCGATCCTAAGATCATGATCACCCAGCAACTCGGCCTGCCCACCGGGTCGACCGAATTCCGCTTGCCGGGCCTTGGCCCGAACGGCAAGGACGGTTTGGTGCTGATCCAGCATATCGACGTCGCGGCGACCGTGATCGCCTCGCTGATGATCGCCGGGCTTGCGGTGTTTTTTCAGTACACCCGCATCGGGCGCGCGTTGCGGGCGGTTGCCGACAGTCACAAGGCGGCGCTATCGGTCGGCATAACGCTCAATCAGATTTGGGTGGTGGTTTGGTTTACCGCCGGAATCGTCGCGTTGGTGACGGGCATCATGTGGGGCGCGCGCTCCGACGTGTCGTTCGGCCTGTCGAATATCGCGCTGAAGGCGTTGCCGGTGCTGATCGTCGGCGGCTTTACATCGGTGCCGGGTGCCATCGTCGGCGGCCTCGTCATCGGCATCGGCGAGAAGTTGGGCGAACTCTATCTGGCACCGTTGCTGCTGGGTTCGACCATGGGGCGCGGCGTCGAAAGCTGGGTCGCCTTCATCATTGCGCTGGGCTTCGTCATGGCGCGGCCACAGGGGCTGTTCGGGGATAAGATCATTGAGCGGATATGAGATGGTCGTGAAAGTGGGGGAGCGTATGCGCATCACTTGCGAATTGCGCAGGGCTCACTGAAGGAGTTTGCAACGCATCTTCTGCTGGCGAACCGAATGGGACTTGTCGAACCTACTGCCTCGCTACTCACTCGCTACTGAAAGAGCCACATGTTCTACCGCGAAACAGGCCAGTTCCACACGACGTACGCGGCTGACATGGCTGTGTTTCCGATCCGGCAGGACCGCATCGGGCTGGCGATCATTCTGGGCGTTGCGGCGGTGGCGGTGCCACTGCTCGGGTCGTCGTTCTTCGTCTCGTCAGTGATGATCCCGTTTCTGGTGTATGCGCTGGCGGCAATCGGGTTGAACATCCTGACCGGCTACACCGGGCTCATCTCGCTCGGCACAGGCGCGTTCATGGGAGTGGGCGCATTCGCCTGCTTCAAGTTGACGACGGCGTTCCCCAACGTCAACATCATCGTCTGGATCCTGGCTTCGGGGCTTTTTTCCGCCGCCATCGGCATGCTGTTCGGGTTGCCGAGTTTGCGCGTGAAAGGCTTTTATCTCGCGGTCACCACGCTCGCCGCGCAATTTTTCCTGCAGTGGTGCTTTATTCGCATTCCCTGGCTCTACAACGACAGCTCGTCAGGCTCGATCGAGGTCGGGCGGCGCACGCTGTTCGGCGTGCCGATCACGGGTGCCCAAGCCAGCCCGCAGACCCGCTATCTGGTATTGCTGGGCATCGTCGTTTTGATGACGTGGGTCGCCTCCAACATCGTGCATGGCCGCATCGGGCGCAGTTGGATGGCGGTGCGGGACATGGATATCGCCGCCGAACTGATGGGCATCAAACTGCTGCGCACCAAGCTCACCGCCTTCGCCGTGTCGTCGTTCTATGCCGGCGTCGCGGGTGCGTGCATGATGTTCCTGTGGTACGGCGGTGGCGAGCCGAACGACATCTTCAACATCAACCAGAGTTTCAACATTCTATTCATGGTGATCCTTGGTGGGCTGGGTTCGCTGATCGGCTCGTTCTTCGGCGCCGCCTTCATCTCCAGCCTGCCGACATTGTTCAAGTTCGGGCTGCCTGCGATCGGCATCAATATTGCCGGTGCGACGGCTGAGCATTTGACCTTCATGGTCGTCGGCGCGCTGATCGTCATTTTCCTGATCGTCGAGCCGCACGGCCTTGCAAGGTTGTGGCAAATCGCGAAGGAAAAACTGAGGCTGTGGCCGTTCCCCCATTGAACGGCACCTCATATCTAGTTCTAAAAAAGTAATCCAAGGAGGAGAGACACAGATGAAACTGAAATTCATTTTGGCATGCACGATCGGGGCATCGGCGCTGGCCGCAGCAGCGATCCCCGCGCGCGCACAGGACAGCGTAACGCTGGTTACCAACGCGTATCGCACGGGCGGGTTCTCCGGCTCCGGCATTCCGCTCGGCAACGGCATGCGGGACTATATCGCGCTGGTGAATGCGAAGGGCGGCGTCAACGGCGTCAAGATCAACTTCGAGGAATGCGAGACCGGCTACGACACCAAGAAATCGGTCGAGTGCTATGAGCAGGCGAAGGCCAAGGGCAATATCCTCTATCTGCCATGGTCGACAGGCGCGACGCTCGCAGCCATTCCTCGCCTGCATATCGACAAGACGCCGCTGCTCTCCATGGGCTATGGCCTCTCGGCGGCGGCCGACGGCAACACATTCCCTTGGGTCTTCAGCCCTCCGCTGACCTATTGGGACGGCGCGTCCGTTGCGCTCAACTACATCGCGGGCAAGGAAGGGGGCATGGATAAGCTGAAGGGCAAGAAGATCGGCCTCATCTATCTCGATGCGCCCTACGGCAAGGAACCGATCCCGTTCCTGACCAACATGAGCAAGAAATTTGGATTCGAGTTGCAACTCTATCCGGTGCCCGCGGCCGAAATGCAAAACCAGGGCGCATTGTGGCTCAACATTCGCCGCGACAAGCCTGACTATCTCTACAGCCAGGGCTTCGGTGCCATGAGCCCGACGGCCGTCAAGGAAGCCATCAAGAACAACTTCCCGATGGATCATTTCCTGGGTGTCTGGTGGTCCGGTGGCGACAACGACGCGCAGGCGGGCGGCGCAGAAGCCAAGGGCTACAAGTCCGTTACCTGGCATCAGGTAGGCAGCAATTTTCCGCTGATCCAGGAGATCATCAAGGAAGTGGTCGACAAGGGTCAGAGCCTGACCGAAAAGGGCAAAGTCGGCGAGGCACAGTATAATCGCACGGTCTATCAGGGCGTGCTCATCACCGAAGCCATGCGGAACGCACAGAAGATCACGGGCAAGAAAGTGATCAACGGCGAGGATATGCGCCGTGGTCTCGAAACCCTCGAAATCACGGATGCGCGTTGGAAAGAACTCGGCCTCGAAGGGTTCGCAGCGCCGATGAAGGTCACCTGCGCCGACCACGGCGGGCACAATAAGGCGTTCGTGATCGAGTGGGATGGCACGAAGTGGGTCAAGGCATCCGACTTCATCGCGCCCTCGATCGACGAAGTGCTTCCGCTGATCGACGCCGCCGCCAAGGACTACGCAAAGACCGACGGTTGGCCCAAGCGCTCGGAAGCCTGCGACGCGAAGTGAAGTCATTGAGGCAGTAGGCAGCAGGGGTTAGGCGGTAGGGAAATAAAACCCCACGGCTGATCTACTGCCTACTGCCTATTGCCTACAGCCTACTGCCTCATCTCCGAGTGCCCCGATGTCGACCACACCCGCGCCTATCCTCTCCGTCAAGAACATCGAGGTGATCTATGATCACGTCATCCTGGTGCTGAAGGGTGTATCCCTCGAGGTGCCGAAGGGAGGCATCGTCGCTATCCTCGGTGGCAACGGGGCCGGCAAGACGACGACGTTGAAAGCCATTTCCAACCTGCTGCAATCGGAACGCGGCGAGGTGACGAAGGGGCAGATCGATTTCAAGGGTGAACGGGTCGACAAGTTGACGCCGAGCGAACTGGTGCGGCGCGGTTGTATTCAGGTCATGGAAGGCCGCCATTGTTTCGGCCATCTGACCATCGAAGAGAATTTGCTCACCGGCGCATTTACGCGTCGCGACGGCCGTGCGGGAACCAAGGTTGCGCTGGAAAAGGTCTATGCGTATTTTCCGCGCCTGAAGGAGCGGCGCGGGAGCCAAGCCGGCTATACCTCCGGCGGCGAGCAGCAGATGTGCGCGATCGGGCGCGCGCTGATGGCCGACCCGACCATGATCCTGCTCGATGAACCGTCGATGGGACTGGCTCCGCAGATTGTCGATCAGATTTTTGAAATCGTGCGCGACGTCAATACCCGGGAAGGCGTGTCGTTCCTGTTGGCCGAGCAGAATACCAACGTGGCGCTGCGCTACGCCACCTATGGCTACATTCTCGAGACCGGCCGCATCGTTATGGATGGCGATGCCAAGTCGTTGCGCGACAACGAGGACGTCAAGGAATTTTATCTTGGTGTCGGCGGCGGTGACCGCAAGAGCTTCCGCGATGTGAAAAGCTACAAGCGCCGCAAGCGCTGGCTGGCTTGAGGTGTAGTCAGTAGTCAGTAGGCAGTAGGCACTGCCGGACTTCGGCTTACTTCGCGGTGTTCCAGGTGTGCAGATAGTCGCGTGTCTTGGGCACGGCATCGACGGACTTGGCCATTTGCGTCTGGAAATTCATCCAGTTGAGACGGCGATAGCCGATTTCGCAGAGCACCAGATAATATTCCCACATGCGGCAGAAGCGTTCGTCGTACATGGCGGCGGCCTCGGCGCGATTGGCCTGGAAGCGCTCGTGCCAATGCTTCAGCGTTTCGGCATAGTGCAGGCGCAAAATTTCGATATCAGTAATCCACAATCCCGCGCGTTCGACGGCTGCCACTGTTTCGGAAATGGAAGGGGCGTAGCCGCCAGGAAAAATGTATTTGATCAACCACGGTGACGTCAGCCCCGGAGGTGCCATACGGCCGATGGTGTGCACCACCGAGACACCGTCGGCGGTCAGCAGGCTGCTTATTTTTTGAAAGAATTCGTCGAAGTGGCTTTGTCCGACATGCTCGAACATGCCGACCGACACGATGCGATCGAAGCGCGACGCTTCTTCGCGATAGTCCAGCAACTTGAACGTGACCCTTTTGTCCAGCCCGAGATCTTTGGCACGCTGCCGTGATACGCCGAGCTGTTCTTCAGACAACGTCAGCCCCACGACCTCGACATCGTGTGCCTGGGCCAGACGCAGCGCCAGGCCGCCGAAGCCGGAGCCGATATCGAGCACGCGCATGCCAGGCTTGAGCAAAAGTTTTGCGCCAAGACGCTTCTGCTTGTTCAATTGCGCTTGCTCCAGCGAAATGCCGGGGTCGGTGAAATAGGCGCAGGAATATTGCAGATCCTTGTCGAGGAATAACGCAAACAGTTTGCGATCGAGGTCATAGTGGAAGGCGACATTCGATTGCGCCTTGCCGACGACGTTGTTGTGAAAAGAGGCTGGCAGGACGACGGCTTTGGAGTCGTGTACGCGCGGCATCAGATTGGCGGCAAAAAAATCCAAGACGTCGTACAACGTGCCGTCTTCGACAGTGAGCGTGCCGTCCATATAAGCTTCGCCGAGATAAAGATCGGGCACGACGAGCATGCGGCGCAGCAGCCTTCGGTCATGGATACCGATAGCTGCAACAGGACCGGCGTCGTCACCCTTAAAGACATGCGTTAGGCCGTCAGGATCACGCACCGTCAACTGGCCGACCTTGATCGGCATCCGTTTCAAATCCTCCATCCGGGCTCCGTTCGCGACTCCGCCCTGTCGCTTGAAAAATGACGTTACCAATTCCCCCACAACCTATCCGCATGAAATTTCGTAGCGACCAAATTTCGACGCGGACAATAGATACGTTGTACGGTCCCGGCGGTTTCATTCTGCTCCGGCTGACAGCACAACTCATTTCGTGCTGATGGCGATTTATGCGAGCAGTTTGTCCACGACGCTACGGATGGCGGAGAGTTCGTAGGGTTTGGAGACGTGTGGGCGATCGGCGAAACGCGCCGTCAGGTCATCCGTGCTGCCGCCGGTTGCGAACGCAAATGGGAGCTTGCGCAGTGCCAAGTCGTCGGCGACGGCGTCGCTGCGCTCGCGGCCCAGATGAAGGTCCAATATGGCGGCGTCGAAAGACACCTGATCGGCCAGTTTGAGCGCGGCCGCAACAGTATAGGCTGGCCCAACCGATTCATGCCCGAGGTCGATCAGATACTGTTCCAGCATCAAGCAAAGCAGTGCCTCGTCTTCAACAATCAGAATGCGCGCCATCGTTTAAGTTCCATTATAGTGGACCGATTATGAGGTTGGCGGTGCCTGCGCCTCTTATACGTCCGAACGAAATAAAAAAGGAGGGTTCGGGAGGTTGGCAATTGCGTATCCCGCCTGGAGACACCTCCCGGCCGGGTGATGGGGCGCAAGCCCTGGTCGCGAACCGACCGACACCCGTGCGCACAACATCGGCGCGCGCAATGTTTACCGAGAATGCAAGTCTAGATTGCATTTTCGCGTAGTCTCCCGCACTCTCAAGTCACTTCATCGATGGGGCGGGTCTAGAACCGTCGCAAGACTTGCGATGAGGGGATTGCGAAATGCTAACATCGAGCCTGCGTCGGACGGACGGCAGGCCAGTGGGCCTCGATATTGTCCCGCCGCTGAAAGAGCGGTGCTGTTGCAAAGCAGGGACAGGCAACGTCGAGAAAACAAACGCAAT
>JANXYD010000037.1 GCA_025350265.1 Hyphomicrobiaceae bacterium
AGCGCAGCACCCATGGCACCGAGATCCGCTCCCAAATTGATTACATTGGCGACCAGCAACAGGCAGACCACTGATCGCAGCAGCCATGGCGCGTAATGACGGCGCAGGTTCTGCGCGATGCCGAAGCCGGTCACGCAGCCGATCCGCGCGGCCACCTCCTGGATGACAGCCATCAGCGGAAAGCTGAACAGCATCGTCCACGCGAGCCCATAGCCGAACTGCGCACCGACCTGACTGTAGGTAGCGATCCCACTGGGATCGTCGTCGGCCGCGCCCGTCACCAAACCAGGCCCAAGCCCCTTGAGAAAGCCGACAGGTTTGAACCCTGGAGCCACGTCCGACGCTCGACGCTCCAATTGCGAATCTTGATCAGCCGTCACCAATGCGTTCCTCACCTGACCACTTGGAGCGCCGTGCTCAATTTTCACCCCGCCTCAGCCGTCGGATTGCCAACTTCAAGCACTGCGACAGGCGGCCGTTTCATGCATCAAGTCAACAGCCTTAGGCACGCGCGTTAAGGCGAGAACAGGGCACTTCAATTCATCCACTGCCGTCGCCACATCCTCCGCTGTCATCCTACCCCTTGTGGGTAGGACCCAGGGTGACCAAAGTCTCAAGCCTGAGTTTGTGGCACCCTGGGTCTTAGGGACACGCCCTGGCATGACAGCGGCGAAGTGGCGGAATCGAAAATTGAATTACCCTGAAAGCAAGAACGGTCGGATCGATATCCCGGAGTTCGTGACCGCACCCAAGAATGCGGGGGCCGTTGATGCCGATGCCCGTTATGGACCTTTGACTAAGTCAAAGGCTGCCCTTCGTCGACGGCACGCGTGCGCCTTGCCGCGCGTCCAGCGTGATGGCCGTGCGCAGCGCGCGGGCGAGGCCCTTGAAGCAGGTTTCGGCGATGTGATGGTTGTTCTCGCCATAGACATTGGCGATGTGCAGCGTGATGCCGGCGTGTTGCGCAAAGGCCTGGAAGAATTCGCGGAACAATTCCGTGTCCATCTCACCGATCTTCGGCTGCGAGAATTTCACGTTCCAGATCAAATAGGGTCGCCCGGACACGTCGACGGCGACGCGGGTCAACGTTTCGTCCATCGGCAGATCGATCGACGCGTAGCGCGTGATGCCCGCCTTGTCGCCGAGCGCTTTCGCCACCGCCTGCCCCAGCACGATGCCGCTATCCTCGGTCGTGTGATGGAAATCGATGTGCAGGTCGCCCTTGGCCTCAAGCTTGATATCGATCAGCGCATGCCGGGCCAATTGCTCAAGCATATGATCGAGGAAGCCGACGCCGGTCTTGATGTCGTACGCCCCAGTGCCGTCGAGATCGACGGTGGCCTTGATCTGCGTTTCCTTGGTCGTCCGATCGATGCTGGCTGAACGTTTCACGGCGGTGGTCCTGTGTCGACGCGTTGACAATTGCGGCACTCTAGCCGCCCTTGATTTACACTTCGTTCATACTGACGTAGGACGCCAGCAGCAATATGCAGGAACTCACCCGATGGCTGAAACCCAAAACTTCCCCGTCTGGCACGGCACCACGATCCTGACCGTGCGCAAGGGCGGGCGCGTGGTGGTGGCGGGCGATGGCCAGGTCAGCCTCGGCCAGACGGTGATCAAGTCCAATGCGCGCAAGGTGCGGTCGTTGGGCACCGGCGACGTGATCGGCGGCTTTGCCGGCGCCACTGCTGATGCGTTCACGCTGTTCGAGCGGCTCGAAGCGAAACTGGAAAAGTATCCGGGCCAACTCACCCGTGCGTGCGTCGATCTCGCCAAGGACTGGCGCACCGATCGCTACCTCCGACGGCTCGAAGCGATGATGCTGGTGGCCGACGCGACAACGACGCTTGTCCTCACCGGCACCGGCGACGTGCTCGAACCCGAGCGTGACGTCATGGGCATCGGCTCCGGCGGCAACTATGCGCTGGCGGCGGCGCGTGCGCTGCTCGATACCGACATGCCCGCCGAACAGATCGCCCGCAAGGCGATGGCCATCGCCGCCGAGATCTGCGTCTACACCAACGGCAATCTGGTGGTCGAAAGCCTCCAGTCGACGCGGTAAGCCCGACCGTCAGAACATTTTGCTGGGGTCTAAGGTCAGCACCATGAAGTCCCAGCCGCCGGTGTATAGTTCGGGCGGCAAGTTGGTATAAGGCTGGCACTGCACCAGCGCCCGCTTGGCACTATTGGCTGCATCCTCGTACTGCGGACCATTGCCGCCACTGACGATCTGCGGATCGCCGTCGAGATGGCCATCCTGCGTCAGCTTGAACTGCGCCTTGACGATCAGCTTGCTCGCGCCTTCCATGCCCGCATTGATATTGTAGCAACGCTTTACATTGCTGCGCATCAACATCCCGATCATCGACAGCTTGTCGGCGGTCAACCGGTTATCGGTGCCTTCGGGCGCACCGGCGGCTGGCCCCTTCAGCGCACTCGGATTAGATTTTGATCCCGCTGATTGCGCAGGTTTCGGCGGCTCCTTGTTGAGCAGCGCTTTCGGCGGCGTCGACTGGTCGGGTGCCTTCGCCAGCGCCGCATTGACGATGCTGTCGAGCGATTGCGCAGCCTTCGCGTCCGCCAATTTCTTGGCATCGGCCTTGGCTTTCAAATCGGCCAGACGCTTCTTTTCGAGATCTTTCTTGCGCTGCTCCTCGGCCAGCTTCTTCTTCTTCTCGGCTTCAGCCTTCGCCTTGGCTTCGGCGACAGCCTTGGCCTCCGCTGCAGCCTTCGCTTCGGCTTCCGTCTTGGCGGCGAGATCGGCCTCGGCGAGTTTCTCGTCGAGCAGTTTCTGATCATCCGGCGTCGGCGCAGGCTTCGGCGGCTCGGCCTCGGCCGCCGGCTTCGGCGGCTCCGGCGGCGGTGGTGGTGGCGGCGCTTCGGCTGCAGGCGGCGGTGGTGGTGGTGGTGGTGGTGGTGGTGGCGCGACCTTCGGCGGCTCTTTCTTCGGCGGCTCCTTGGCGGGCCCCTCGCGGCCTTCCGCCTCCATGTTCTTACTCTCGCGCTCACCCTTTTTCAGACGCACGACATCGTCTTCCGACATGATGGAAATCTCGACCGGCTCGGGCTTGGCTTCGGCAAGCGGCGGCGTTCGCTCGATGGACAGCAACGTCCAGCCGAGCAGGGCCACATGCAAAATCAGCGAGACGATGAGGCCGTAGGGCACGGCGAATCAGCCCCCACTTGTCGGATCGGTGCGCAGCGCCATTTTCTTGAAGCCGGCGGCGCTGATCTGGGCAATGACTTGTGAAATGATGCCGTATTCGGTGCCCTTGTCGCCATTGACCTGCACCGGATCGTCCTTGCCGCCGCGCTGCTCGCCGATGGCTTCCATTTTCTTTCGGAGATCGGCGAGGGGGATCGACTCTTTGTCCTGGCTACCGAGATAGATCTTGCCGTCCTTGCTGATCGAAACCAGCAGCGGCTCTTTCTTGGGTGTGTCGAGTTGCTTGGCCGCCGCACTCGGCAAATCGAGCTGGATACCCGTCGCCATCATCGGCGCTGTCACCATGAAGATGATCAGCAGCACCAGCATCACGTCCACGAACGGCGTGACGTTGATCTCAGACATCGGCGCGTGTTTGGCGCGACGCTTGCCGCGCCGGCCACCACTCCCGCCCCCAGCTTTGATACTAGCGCCCATGCCTTCTATTCCTCGGTTGTACCGTCCACCCCATCATGGCCGCGCAGGCGACCGCCCAAGCAAACATCAATGTGGCACAAGAATTACCCAGAACTCTGACTGGCCATCGTTCGCTGTATTTGCAGTGCGCAAACCACTATCTTGCTTGGGTGGCCGCCTCCGCGGCCAAGACGAAAGTAACGAAATCCTGTTCGCAGTTACGTCCGCACGTCGATCTGGCGCGAGACGATGGCGGCGAATTCATCGGCGAAAGCTTCCAGCCGTTGGCCCAGCCGCGAGCTGTCGGCGGAAAACTTGTTGTAGAAAATCACGGCCGGGATCGCGGCCAGCAAGCCCAGTGCGGTTGCAAACAGCGCTTCCGAAATGCCCGGCGCGACAGCGGCCAGCGATGTGTTCTTCGACGCAGCGATGGCCGAGAACGACGACATGATCCCCCACACCGTCCCGAACAGCCCGACGAACGGCGCAGTCGATCCGACGGTGGCCAAAAACAGCAGGCGGCGATCCAACTGTTCCATCTCGCGGCTGATGGTTACGTCCATCACTTTCTCGACACGCATCTGGATGCCGCCGAGCGCACGAATGTTGCCTTCGACCGAGCGTTTCCATTCGCGCATGGCGGCGACGAACAGGCTGGCCATCGAAAACGTGCGGCCACGGCTCAGCCCGGCATAAAGTTCGTCGAGCGATTGGCCCGACCAGAACAACTGCTCGAACTGATCGGCCTCGCGCCGCGCACGGCGGAACGCGAACACCTTCTCGACGATGATCGCCCACGACCAGATGGACGCCAGCAGCAGGCCGAACATCACCACCTTGACCACCGGATGCGCGGTCAGGAACATCTCCAGGAACGAGAAGCCGCCATTTGGCGCTCCCATCGAAACCTGAGTTTTGACAATCTCCGCCGGATTCATCTGCCCGCCTGTCGGTCGTGTACGTCTCTGATGCCGCTGCGCGCACGTGCTGCACCGGCGAATGGTCGATTTGATGGCCGAAATCGAGCGACGCTTTGAACTGAACGCCCGTCAACCCTCTGTTGTGGTCAATTCTAGTAACAGCTGCCCCAATGTGACGGAATAAGGACCCCGCCGTTTCGGCTCCCGCGCCAACAGTTATGCCCAGGCGATGTGACGCTGGACAGCGGCTCCGATCTGGGTGTCATCCGGGGCCTTCCATTTTTTAAACCGAAAAAGGCTTTGTAACAGGAACCACAAACCGGAACACGATTCATCGATTTTCAAGCCTGGGAGACGGTTCGCCAACGACACGCAGATTTCTAAGCGGACTTCCTCTCCCTCGGCGGCCCCGCGAGGGGGGAGGGAATTCTCCCGCACGCATGGCTACGTATGCCGCGCAAGAATTTTCCGCACTTCCTCCACCATGTCCGCCTCAGTCACCGTTACCTGCGCCGGCCGCGCTTCTTTCCAGGCTTTGTTGTCGGCGATGCCCGCGGCCGCCTTGGCACCTTCGATCAGATCCTTGATCTGGAGTTCGCCTTTGTCGCGCTCGTTGGACCCTTGGATGATTACGCACGGCGCGCCGCGTCGATCAGCGTACTTCATCTGCGGTTTCATGCCGGAGGTGCCGAGATACATTTCGGCGGCGATCCCGGCTTGGCGAAGTATCTGCGTGAGCTTCTGGTAGGCGGGCACCTGGTCCTTGTCCATCACCAGCACCACAACGGGGCCGGTGGCTTTCGCCGTTTGCTTGTCGAGCGCGGTCAGCGCCGCGAGCAACCGCGACACGCCGATCGAAAAGCCGGTGGCCGGCACGCGCTCGCCGGTGAAGCGGGCGACGAGATCGTCATAACGCCCACCGCCGCCGACCGAGCCGAAGCGCACCGTCTGGCCATCGTCGTTCTTGACCTCGAACGTCAGCTCCGCCTCGAACACCGGGCCGGTGTAATAGTCGAGCCCACGCACGACGGAGGGATCGAAGGTGATGCGGTCAGCGGTGTAGCCGGCCTCGAGACACAGGTTCTCCATCGCGGCGAGTTCGGCGATGCCTTCGGCGGCACGGACGTTCGATTGCAGCAGGCCAGTGATCGTGGCAAGCGGGGCATTGGATTTTGAAGCTTCCAGGAAACCGATAACGCTCTCAATGGCCGGCGCGGCAAGCTCCGCCCCCTTGGTGAAGTCTCCGCTTTCGTCCTTGCGGCCTTTGCCGAGCAGGAACGTAACGCCTTCAGCCGCGAACTTGTCGTATTTATCCATGGCGCGAAGAACTGTAAGCCGGCGAAGTGCGTCGGTCGCATCGCTCGGGCTGATGCCGCAAACTTCCAACAACCCGTCGAGGATCTTCCGATTGTTGAAGCGAATTCGAAACTGATCCCGCGGAATCCCCAACGCCTCGATGGCGTCGGCCATCAGCATGCACGCCTCCGCATCGGCGGCGATATTGTCGGTGCCGACGGTGTCGGCGTCGCACTGCATGAACTGCCGGAAGCGGCCCGGCCCCGGCTTCTCGTTGCGCCACACGGGACCCATCGCATAGCGGCGATACGGCTTCGGCAATTTCTGCGCGTTTTCGGCATAGAAGCGGGCCAGCGGCGCGGTCATGTCGTAGCGCAAGCTCATCCACGCCTCATCCTCGTCCTGAAACGAGAACACGCCGGCATTCGGCCGGTCGGCATCCGGCAGGAACTTGCCCAGCGCCTCGGTGAATTCGATGGCCGAGGTTTCCAGCGGCTCATAGCCATAGGTTTCAAACACCTTGGCCAGCGTTTGCAACATCCGCGATTGGGCGCGAATTTCCGCCCCCGTCACATCACGGAAGCCCTTGGGCAGGCGAGCGTCGGGGCGGTTAGCCTTGGTTGTCGGGGGAAGCTCGGCCATGTCTGCACTTACGGCCAGATGCCGTCCGCTGGTGTTTCACGCGGGCATCGCCGGCGTCGATTGTGTGCCGCGTTGTAGCCGAGTGCACAGCAAATCGAAAGGTGCTCGCGCACCGCGGCGGTCTGGAGCGTAAGATGCAATAGCCACTTGCCCCGCATCAAGGAACGCGAACGGGGCCACAGCAATTATGTGAGCAGGATGCATCGGGGCATTCCGACTTGCAGCCAAGAGGGACGATCATGCTACGCCACCCCAAGACCTGGATCCTGATTGCCGACGGTGCCCGCGCGCGTATTCTCGAATATCAAGGCCCCGGCAAGCCGCCGACCGAGGTTGAAGGCCACGCCTATGTCGGTGATCACTCGGCAACCGGCGAACTCATGTCCGACTCTGCCGGCCGCACCCACCAGTCGGTTGGGCCAGGGCGTTCCGCTATCGAAAGCCATTCCGACGCCCATCGCGAACTCAAAGTCGATTTCGCAAAGCGGCTCGCCACGACGCTCGATCAGGAACTCAGTCGAGGTGCCTACGACAAACTCGTCATCGCGGCAGCGCCCGTAACGCTTGGCGATCTACGGCCGATGCTGTCCGATCACGTTCGCAAAAAGATCGTCGGCGAAGTCGCGATGGACCTCACCAAGACGCCAAACAGCGAAGTCATGGCGCATCTGGGCGGCATCGTGCTGGCGTAACGGGTGGCCGCGGTCGCTGGATATCAGAGCCACCGGCCGGATTGTTGCTTCGGTGGCAGCCGGCCAAACCCACTGCGGCTTGGCCTGATGCAGGCGACCGCCGTCGCGCCCTGCGCGGATGCTGTGGTGGGCATCCGAAGCGCCACAATTAAAACGTCTAGAACTTGATGCCGTAGCGGATGCCGAGGTCGTCGAGGCCTTCGTTATAGTGGGCGAGATGGGCGTTGGAATCGTGCTCAAAATACAGTGACAGCGTTTGTCCGCCGGCAAACCTGTAGCCGATCTCAGCCGGCAGATGGAATAGCACGCGACTGCCGAGCGCCTTGTGATCCATCGAGACCGGGTCGATATACCCATTATGCACGGCCGCACCAACGCCAAGACCGAAAAATACCCCGAGGCTGGTCTGATATTCCCAGCGCGCGTCGACGTAGGCCTTCGAGGTTCCACCGGCACTATTGTAGCTGCCGCCAACGACCGGTCGCACGATACCGCCAAGGAAGTCGATGCGCGGCGAGAAGATGAGTTCGGCGTTGAAGTCGGGCCGTCTGGTCTCGATGCTGAACCCGCTCCACAAGTTCGGCACATCGTGAGCCAGTAGTCCGATGCGCGCTTCATCGATGAATGGCCTGTTGTCGTCAGCCAACGCCGGCACGGTTAACGCCGCGCCGAGCCAGCCCAAAGCAGCCAGTGATACCGCAACGCGTGTTGTGACCGTAGATTTCATCAAGGAAGGCATTCTCTGCTTTCGGGCGGGGTGCCCATCGGAAAAACTCAAACGACCGCCCACGGCGAAACTGGACCGTGCAAACGCGTAGTGAATTTCTAGCACACATTTCGGATCAGTTGGATGCGATGCCAGTTCTTTAACCGCAGCCGGTGCTGCAAAAGCACACCGTTAATGTGGGGGAACGCGACGCAACCTGGACACGACCAGCTATTAACGCTGTCTGCGCACGCTTCCGTCGCCCATCTTCACGGCTTCAGATAATCATAAACCACCTCGCCGAGGCCCAGTGTCAGGTCGGCCAGGATATGCACGGCTGAAATGACCTCGCGAACCGGCAACTCGGCGACAGGTGCCAGCGCATGGTCGCCCAGTGCCAGGCCCGCTGGCCCCGACCATGCGCCTTTGATGGTAATATCGTCGAGTTTGTAGCGCACGAGTTCGCAAATGCGCGGACTGCAATCGACGTGCGGAATGATCTTGAGCAGGAAGCTCGGCGTTTCCATCGAGGCCTTGATCGGTGCCGGATCGAGCGCCTTGAACTTGTAGCCCATTGTGCCGGTGGCGACCCGCACCGAGCCGTAATCG
>JANXYD010000076.1 GCA_025350265.1 Hyphomicrobiaceae bacterium
TGATTACCACCGATCCGCGCGGCATCATTACCGACGTGAACAAGCAAATGGAGGCACTCACTGGATGCACGCGCGATGAGCTGATCGGTGCGCCCTTCAAGGACTACTTCACCGACCCAGAGCGAGCCGATGCGGGCATCAAGCTGGTCCTGAGCGAAAGAAAAGTCACCGACTACGAACTCACCGCCCGCGCCAGGAACGGCAAGGAAACCGTGGTGTCCTACAACGCGACGACCTTCTACGACCGCGACCGAAAGCTGCAGGGTGTGTTCGCCGCGGCCCGCGATGTCACGGAACGCAAACGTTACGAGCAATCGCTGCAGCAAGCCAATCGCGCCAAGAGCACCTTCCTGGCGACGATGAGTCACGAGCTGCGCACGCCGCTGAATGCGATTCTGGGTTATTCCGAGATGCTGCAGGAAGAAGCGGCCGAGCGGGAACTGGATGACTTCGGCGGCGACCTCAAAAAGATCAATGCGGCTGGCAAGCACCTGCTGGCGCTGATCAATGACATCCTCGACTTATCCAAGATTGAAGCCGGCAAGATGGAGTTGTTTCTCGAAAGCTTCGACCTGACTGAGATGATTGATGAGGTTGCTTCCACCGTCCGGCCCATCGTCGAGAAAAACGTCAACGTGCTGCACATCGAATGCGCGTCTGATCTGGGCGTGATGCACGCTGACCAGATCAAGGTTCGCCAGGCATTGTTCAATCTCTTATCCAATGCCGCCAAGTTCACGAGCAATGGCAAGATCACCCTCGAAGCTGGACGTGAGAAAATGGATACGACTGAGTGGATTGTCTTTCGCGTGACGGACACCGGCATCGGCCTCAGCCCGGAGCAGATCGTCAAGCTCTTCCGGGACTTCACCCAGGCGGATGCCTCGACGACGCGCAGATTTGGCGGCACTGGTCTCGGGTTGGCGCTCACGCGCCGCTTCTGCCAGATTATGGGCGGCGACGTGACGGTGCATAGCGTCCCGGGCGAGGGCAGTATCTTCACCATCAAGTTGCCTGCTATCGTTAGCGAAGTGAAGTCCGAGGCGGCCGGTGAGGCCGCTGCGGGCGCCATTGCTTCCGCCGAAATCAGCGGCGGGGATAACGCCGAATTACTGCCACCCGCGACCTGCGTGCTGGTGATCGACGACGACCCGGTGCAGCGCGACTTGATCCAGCGTTTTCTGATCAAGGAAGGCTTTGCCGTGCGCACCGCCGCGAGCGGCCAAGAGGGACTGCGCCTGGCGGGACAACTGCGGCCAGTGGCCATCACCTTGGACGTGATGATGCCCGAGATGGATGGCTGGAGCGTGCTCTCGGCGCTTAAGGCCGACACCGAATTGCGTGACATCCCGGTCATCATGCTGACCATGGTGGACGACCCCGAACGCGGCTTCGCCCTCGGCGCCGCTGATTATGCCACCAAGCCGGTGGATCGCACGCGCCTTTCGCAACTGCTCAATAAACACACCTGCCCGGACCCGCCGTCACCGGTGCTGCTGGTCGAGGACGACCCGGTGATTCGCGAGTTGACCCGCGCGATTTTGGAAAAAGAGGGATGGAAAGTCATCGAAGCTGAGAATGGGCGCGTAGCCTTGGAGTGCATGGAGCGGATGCGTCCCAGCCTGATCCTGCTCGACCTCATGATGCCCGAAATGGATGGGTTTGAGTTCGCCGCGACGGTGCGCAAGCATCAGGAATGGCGCTCGATTCCCATTGTGGTGGTCACAGCCCACGACCTCAGCAGCGAGGAGCGGCGGCGGCTCAACGGTTACGTGGAGAAAATTCTCCAGAAGACAGGCGATTCGCACGAATCATTGCTGCACCAGTTACGCGACTTGCTCGATAACTATACTGCGCCGCGCGTCATGGCGACACCTTGGAAAGAAGCGTCTGCCGTATCCTCTTGAAACTCGACCGATAACTTATCATGCCCAAAATTCTACTAGTCGAAGATAACGAGATGAACCGCGATATGTTATCGCGCCGACTGGAGCGCAAAGGTTATCAGGTCGTGTTGGCCTTGGACGGCCAAAGCGGAGTAGAGATGGCTCAATCGCAAACGCCCGATCTAGTTTTAATGGACATGAGCCTGCCCGTGCTCGACGGCTGGGAGGCGACGCGACGGCTCAAGGCCGATGCCGCCACGCAGCACATTCCCGTGATCGCGCTGACCGCGCATGCCATGTCCAGCGACCGCGAAAAAGCTCTCGAAGCCGGCTGCGACGACTACGACAC
>JANXYD010000133.1 GCA_025350265.1 Hyphomicrobiaceae bacterium
GGATGAAGTGCGCGCGCTCGGACGCGAACTGGGTTTGCCCCAGGCCTTCGTCGGCCGGCATCCGTTTCCGGGACCGGGGCTGGCGATCCGCATCCCCGGCGAGGTCACCGAGGAGAAGCTGGCGATCCTGCGCAAGGCAGATGCGATCTATCTCGATGAGATCCGCAAGGCCGGCCTTTACGATACGATCTGGCAGGCGTTTGCCGTGCTGCTACCCGTCAAGACCGTCGGCGTCATGGGCGACGGGCGCACCTACGATCACGTCTGCGCGCTCCGTGCCGTCACCTCGACGGACGGCATGACGGCGGACTATTTCCAGTTCCCGCACGACGTGCTCGGGCGCATGGCGACCCGCATCATCAACGAAGTCCCAGGCATCAACCGCGTCGTCTACGATATCACCTCCAAGCCGCCGGGAACAATCGAGTGGGAGTAACGACGTCGGAAGTCGCTCATTGATGATCGAAATTGCTTACGGCAGCGGATGACTATTTGATTTTGAATTATAACTACCAGTCAGGGATCACTGCCGGTCACAGTGTGAGCGCCCGGCTGGAGCTATCGATCGACTACGCGCAAACCCGCCAGCAATTCAGCAAGCCTATCGGATCAGGCGATCCGGTGCACTTGGCAGGATGTCCGTGTTATCGGTGTGGGGATGGTGCGCGGGGCACAGGTGGCACCGGAACGCCAGAGCGTGCTCCGCATGGGCTAATTTTGAGAGGTTGCGCGCATGCATCCGACACCCAAAGCCGAACCGTTCCGCCTTCACGTCGATGATGCGGTTCTGAACGATCTCAAGACGAGGCTTACTCAGACCCGTTGGCCGAATGAGCCCAAGGCCGCTCCTTGGCGCTATGGCACCGACCTCGCCTACATGCGGGGAGTCATTGAATATTGGCGCAATGTCTACGACTGGCGTCGCGCCGAGGCTGAGCTGAATACCCGATCCCACTACAAAGCCCTGATCGGCGGCAAGCGCGTGCACTTCATCATGGAACGAGGCTCCGGACCCAATCCGATGCCGCTGCTGCTGACGCACGGTTGGCCGGGGTCCATCGTCGAATTTCTGGATCTGATCGACCCGCTTGCTCACCCCGAGCGTCATGGCGGCCACGTCGAGGACGCCTTTACGGTGATTGCGCCGAGCCTGCCAGGTTACGGGTTTTCCGATCCGCCAGATGCTCCGATCACGCCGCGAGACATCGGTCACATCTGGCATACACTGATGACCGATGTGATCGGTGCCGAGCGTTATTGCGCGCAAGGCGGGGACTGGGGTGCCGTGGTCAATTCGTGGTTGGCCCTCGATCATCCGGAAGCCATGACGGCCCTGCATCTCAACATGATCGGCCTGCGCCCGTTCTTTGGTAAATCAACACCCCCACCGACAGCCGAAGAGCAGGCTTATCTCAAGGCAGCACAAGCCCGCCGCGAACCTGAAACCGCCTATCAGCAGATCCAGGGAACCAAGCCGCAGACGCTGGCCTATGGCTTGACTGATTCTCCGGTCGGCCTCGCCGCCTGGATCCTCGAAAAGTTTCACGGCTGGACGATCCCGGGGCAGAAGGCACCACCGCCATTCCCGCTCGACCGGCTACTGACCAATGTCATGCTGTATTGGCTCGGTGGCATCAATCCGGCCAACTGGCTTTATTGCTCGCTCGTCGACGGCACCGCTGCGGCGCTGCAAGAGGGCGAGCGCGTCGGCGTGCCCACGGGCGTATGCCTGTTCCCGAACGATCTGCTGATGCCGGCCCCGCGCTCGTGGGTGGAACGAACCTATAATGTGACGCACTACCGCATCGCGCCGCAAGGCGGCCACTTCCCCGCAATGGAAAACGGCCCGCTGCTCGTCGACGACATGCGCGCGTTCTTCCGCAAGCACCGGTGATTGCGACCGCCGTCAAAGACCTCGTGATTTCGGATCGTTAGCAATGCCCTTGAAAATCGAGCGAGAAATGCTGTGCCCATGTGCGTCGCGCCAAAATCGCGACGCACAATTCTCCTTTAAGCTGCAAAATTATCATGTATAGCTC
>JANXYD010000163.1 GCA_025350265.1 Hyphomicrobiaceae bacterium
CGATGTTTTTCAATCCGTCGCCGCAAATCATTGGTTACGCCGATGTAAAGCGTACCATGAGGTTGGCTCGTCAGGACGTAGACGTAATAGTTGTGTTCGTGCTGCATCGTCGTATCCGAATGCGACGCCGGAGCGTGCTCACACGGAGTCCTAGGCACAAGGCCACGGCTGTTCGGTTGAATTCAGAAACACACCACACTCACTCTTGTCATCCTACCCCTTGTGGGTAGGACCCAGCCTTCCGCGTGCGCCAAAGAAGACATAGGCGCTTTGGTTTCAACGAACACCACTATGCCTCAGCCTGCCGAACCCTGGGTCCTAGGCACAAGGCCACGCAGCCGGAAAACGAACAGGCACGGCTCGCATCAGCCCGCCCTGATCCACACGTGATTATCGTGGAAAGGGGCGCCGCCGTAGGGGGCGGCTTGGATGGCTGACGTCAGCGTGTTGATGCCTTCGCCGTTGGCGAATTGGGCGTTCGGCGCGATGCCTTCGACGATGACGACACCGCGCTGCACGCCGGGATAGCTCTCCGCCCACAGTCCGATTTCGCCGCGCTCGTTGCCCATGCGGACCGGCTGATCGTTGACGAGACCAAGCAGCGACATGTCTTCGGGATGGATCTTGGCGCGCGGCTTGCCTTCGCGCTTCAGACTGCCGGGCGTTTCGTTGAACGAGGAATTGAGGTAGCCGCGCGAGGGGCTGGTGGCCATGCGAAACGGATGCGCGGCGTCGGCGTTTTCGTTGATGTCCCAGTGATCGGGCAACGCCGGCATCGCGTCGCCGAGCCCCAGGTCCATGCGGCGCGACGACGGCACGTTGTCCCAATCGGGGCGGAACTTGAACTTGCCGTCCGGGTAGCCGAAACCTTTCACATAATGAGCGGTTTCGAAATCCGGCTGGCAATCGATCCACTTGGTAGCCTCGATGTCGGCCAGCGTGCCCCAGCCGGAATTCCGCAAGGTCCAGTCGATGAGCGCGCGTTCGCTCATGTCGAAGCCCGGATGCTCTGCGCCGACGCGTTTGGCCAGCGCTGATATCACCTGATGATTGGACCAGCACTCCCCCGGCGCATCGACCAGTTTCGGGCCAAGCAGAATGTGCTGGTGGCCGCCGCCCTGGTAGATGTCGTCGTGCTCGGTGAACATGGAGGCGGGCAACACGATGTCGGCGAGTTCGGCGGTGGCGGTCATGAACTGCTCGTGCACGCACGTGAACAGATCGTCGCGTGCGAACCCGGTTTTCACCTTGCGTTGTTCGGGTGCCACCTGCACCGGATTGGTGTTCTGCAAGATCATGGCTTTGACGGGAGGGCCGCCGGCGAGGTCGTAGGGGTTGTTGGTCAGCACGTCGCCGATGCGGCTCATGTCGAACTGCCGCGTCTTGGGGACGATGTGGTCGGCGGCCTCGATCATCGACTTGTTCCAATGGAAGATCGCGCCGTTGTTGTGGAACGCGCCGCCGCCCTCGTGCAGCCAGGCCCCCGTGACAGCCGCGATGCAGGCGGCGGCGTGCATGTTGGCCGAGCCGTTGCGCTGGCGCGAAAAGCCGTAGCCGAGCCTGAAATAGGTGCGCGGCGTCGTTCCGACCAATTTGGCGAACGCTTCGATCTCGTCGACCCGCAAGCCGGTGATGGCGGACGCCCACTCCGGCGTCCTGGATTTGAGGTGCGCTTCGAGATCGCGCGGGCAGTCGGTGTATTGGTCGAGGTAGGGCCAGTTGGCATGCCCATCGCGGAACAGGATGTGCATGACCGCGCAGGCCAGCGCGCCGTCAGTGCCGGGGCGCAGGCATAGCGCTAGATCGGCCTGCGCCATCGTGCCGTTCTGATAGATGTCTATGACGACGATCTTGGCACCGCGGCTTTTGCGCGCCTTGACCGAATGCGTCATGACGTTGACCTGCGTGTTGACCGCGTTGGTGCCCCAGATCACCACGCAATCCGACAGCGCCATTTCGCGCGGATCCGGGCCGGCGAGCTTGCCGGTGCCGGCGATGTAACCGGTCCACGCCAACGTCGTGCAGATGGTCTGGTATTGCAGCGAATAGCCTTTGACGTTGCGCAGCCGGTTGATGCCGTCGCGTTGCACCAGCCCCATGGTGCCGGCGTAGTAATAGGGCCAGACAGATTGCGGGCCATGCTCGCGCTCGGCCTTGAGAAACGCCGCAGCGGTAATGTCGAGCGCGTCTTCCCACGAGATGCGCTCAAAGCGCTTCGACCCCTTGGGGCCAACGCGTCGCAGCGGATGCAGCAGGCGGTCAGGGTGGTGCGCGCGCTCGGCGTAGCGGGCGACCTTGGCGCAGATGACGCCGTCGGTGTAGGTATTGGCCTTGGCCCCGTGCACGCGGCCGATGCGGTTGTTGCCGGGCAACTCGACTTCCAGCGCGCACGTCGACGGACAATCATGCGGACACACAGTAAAGCCGCGCGGTGTGAGTTGCTGCATCCAAAGCCCCGTAATTGACGTGAGCGAAAACCTAGACCAGTTCTGTTCGGTGCGCAAAGCGATCAACCGGGATGCAAAGACTTGAGGCGGGCGGCGATGGCCTATGAACTAGTCGACGTTGAAAGTGCGGCCGATTGGCTGGCCTATCACGCCAGTCGCCGCGATGTGCTGTGGACCGCGCGCGGCCGCACCGGCTACACCGAGGACCATGCCGATGAATTCCATCCGGCGCACC
>JANXYD010000228.1 GCA_025350265.1 Hyphomicrobiaceae bacterium
CGGAAACATCTCCGGAAACAGCGTCAACACTTGCGCACGCCAAGGCAACGCCGGTTCCAACAGCTGCAGATCGGCAAGTTGTGGTGCTGTAATCATGCCCCTTCGACGATGATGATATCGATATGGCCGGCGTTTTCGCGCAACTTTCGTGCGGCTGCATATTCAGGTGAGTGTGCATAAGCGCGTGCGGCGTCGAGGCTGGCGAACTCGAGCACCACGTTGCGTGCGCGGCCCTCGCCTTCGGTCACTTCCGTGCGCCCACCGCGCACCAGGGGCGTGCCGCCATATTGCTTGATCGCCGCGCCGGCAGCGGCGGCATAAACCGCCCATTGCGTCGCGTTGGTGACCACACATCTTGCGATGACGTAACCCTTCGGCATTCAATTCTCCTTGCGGGTGGCAGTTTGGCATCCAAGGCATGCATTATACCGTACCACTCTCATAGCAAAGTTTTCGGCGCGCAGCATAGCGTGACTTCTCGGCCACTTCCGGTCGGCGTCATGCCATATCGACTTCAAACCATTGCGAAATCTGCCGGTTTGGTGGATTGTGGTTGCACTGCAGCGGTCAACTCAGGAACCAAGTGGGATTGCGACCGGATGACACTTGCACCACAACCGATCGGTCTACACGCACAGCGAGACGCGCACGACAAATGACACGAGAGCGGCCATCTCTACGCGGGCACGGCACGGCCGATATGCAGTCGACCTCCGGAATTCAGGGTAGTGCTGCATTGATTTTACCCAAAATGCCGGGCTTGAGCGCGCTCGATGACCGCACGCGCACAATTTTCAAGTTGATCGTCGAAAGCTACCTGTCGACCGGCGAGCCGATGGGATCGCGAAACCTGTCGCGCGGTTTGCCGATGGCGTTGTCGCCGGCCTCGGTTCGCAACGTGATGAGCGACCTGGAGCATCTCGGGCTGATCTATGCGCCGCACACCTCGGCGGGCCGCCTGCCGACCGAAAGTGGCTTGCGCATGTTCGTCGACGGCATCCTCGAGGTGGGGAAGCTGGCCGATGCCGAGCGCACCGTGCTCGACAATCAACTGCGCGCCAAAACCGAGAACTCCGTCGAGGGCGTGTTGGCGGATGCCACCGAGTTGGTTTCGGGACTGTCGCGCTGCGCAGGTGTCGTTCTGACCGATACGCAAGTGGCCCGTCTGAAGCACATTGAATTCGTCGCGCTCGAGCCCGGCAAAGCGCTCGTTGTGCTGGTCGGGGAAGATAACCGGGTCGAAAACCGCATCATTACCACGCCGCCTGGGCTGCCGCCTTCGGCTCTCTCGGAAGCGGCAAATTATCTCAATGCGCAGATTCGCGGTCTGACGTTGACCGAAGCCAAGGCGCTGGTCGAAAAGGAACAGTTGTCGGCCCGCTCCGAACTTGATCAGCTCACACAGAAGGTGGTGCAGGCCGGGCTGGCGACCTGGTCCGGCAGCTTTGATGGCCGCAAAAGCCTGATCGTGCGCGGCCAGGCCAATCTGTTGCACAACGTCGGCGCCATCGAGGATCTGGAGCGCATTCGCTCACTGTTCGACGACCTGGAGACCAAGAACGAGCTGATACGTTTGCTGGGATCGGCCGAAAAGGGCGACGGCGTGTCGATTTTCATCGGCTCGGAGACCAAGTTGTTCTCATTGTCGGGGTCGTCGCTGATCGTCGCACCCTTCAAGGACGCCGAACACAAGATCGTCGGCGTTTTAGGCGTCATCGGCCCTACGCGTCTTAATTACGCGCGCATCATTCCGGTCGTCGACTACACTGCGCGGCTGGTCAGTCGGCTGCTGACTTGATTTTTTCGGCGCAACGGCCGATATGCGGTGAGCGCCGCGAGACGCGCCCACCCACTCGAATTATGGAATAACTCATGAGCACCGAGGCAACCCCCGGTTCCCCTGAAGCGCCGTTGAACAAGGACACGGCCGCTCCGAACGCCGACTTGGATGCGCCGCAGCGTGCCTCCGCATTCGCGGCAACCACCAGCGACGAGCGTCGCGCCGAGAACGCCGAGGCAGCCGCCGCCGCTGCCGCCGCCGCCGGTCCGTCGCCGATAGCGCCCGCCACCCATCACGACGACTTAATCGCGTCGCTGCGACGCGAACTATCCGATCTGCGCGACAAGAATTTGCGCCTGCTGGCCGACATGGAAAATTTGCGCCGCCGCACCGAAGAGGAAAAATCCAGCGCCGCGCGCTACGCGATTACGCGGTTCGCAACCGATATCGTCAGCGTCGGCGACAATTTTCAACGCGCCATCAGTGCCGTTCCCGTGGGGGCCGCGGAAGTGCAGCCGGCGCTCAAAAGCCTGCTCGAAGGCGTCGAGATGACCGAGCGCGAATATCTCAACGTACTTGACCGCCACGGCGTCAAACGGATTGTCTCGAAGGGCGAGATTTTCAGCCCGCATTTGCACCAGCCGATGATGCAGGTTCCCAACCCGGACGTTCCCGCCGGCACCATCCTGCAGGTCTTCCAGGACGGCTATACGATCGGCGACCGCCTCCTGCGCGCGGCCGTCGTCACCGTCGCCGAAGGCGGTCCGAAGCCAGTCAAGCCTGCCGACGCAACGGCTGCGGAAACCGACGAACCGAAATCGGCCGAATAATACCGACCCGCGTATATTTTGACTCCAGGCCAAACGCCGTCGTCCCGGAATTTTGCGCGCCCTTTTGCTGCGAACAATATCCGGCTTGACTGGTAGAGATGGCTCGTAAGGGTCATTTCATATTTGAGCGGTCAAGGTCCCGGATAACCTCAGCGCCGAAGTGGCGCTTCGGTTTCAGGGATGACGAGCACTCGTTGGTTCGGAAAATGACGGTCAAAATTTATGCCGTTCTCGCCCCTTGTGGATTTAGACCCGAAGGGTGGAGGACGTCCACGCGGCGCGACTGCGCCAAAGACTTGGGACAGGTGAGGGGGAGTTTCTTTACCGGTCATTCTTTTCGCTGGTTGGGATCACGTGTCGAGCGCGCCCAGCACACCGACGGCCATCAGGGCGGCCAGCATGCCCAGCACCACGGCAAGCCCGCCCGCTACGTGCCACTTGGTCGGTTCTTGCATCCAGGCCAGCTTGAGCGCGTACGCTGAGACGAGCAGCACGACCAGATACAGATACGTCTCGCTCCAGGCGACAGTATCGCCATGGCCAAAGAAAGTATTGAAGCCGAACGGGAAAATGATCAGTCCGAACAATCCGGTGGCCAGGATGCGCAAAACCCAAATGAAGAGCCGCATGTGTGTCCTCCATATGCAACGGACATGACATGGTGACGATCGAAGTCATTCAAAACGCTTATGAACATTGATAAATTTTACGACCTGCGTCACGGCCGGAACGATAATTCTCGAAGCAAACTTATCATTGATTTCAAAAAGCGCCAATCGCATCGCATAGCGCTTTTGCGACAACGCCAAGTCCCTGAACGCCATTAGTCAAACGTCAGCAGTCACGCCCTCATTGTTTGGTCGAAGCGCCGCGTCCGAATTTGAGCGGTGCGAGTAGGTTGCCGATGATGCCACGGCCCGACTTGGCGCTGTTTTGCGGTGTGGCCGCGGTCGCGGCGATCGGCCGCCCGGACGGCAAAGTTGCCGTGGTGACGGGTGCCGACGCAAGCCAATTGTCATAAAAGCGCCGCTCGCAATCAAGCCGGCCAGTGCCAGTGACATGCCCCACCGTCGTCCACCCGCGCGCCGCGAGATGCGCGCGCAGAATTTCGTCGGCTTCCGTCGCAAAGATCAAGTGCAGCGCCAGAAATGCCAGCACCGTGACGATCGATGGCAACAGCCACAACCACGACATCAGCACAATCGCACTCGCTGCGGCGGCGTAGGCGAGAACACCCAGCCAGACGCCGCGCACCGCCAGCCACACAGGCGGCAACAGCAGCACAGGCCGCACGAAGCCGTCCTTCACGAACGCGAGCGTTTCCGCTCGCTCCACCCGGTCCGCTGCCGGCTCCGGGCGTTCATGCACGGAATAAGATTGCAGTCGCTCGCGCGTCATTTAGCACTTGTTTCTCGTGGATGCGGCGTCGGTCAATGGCGGAAATAGCATGTCCATCTGCATGTGTCAGGGGGCAACGACGTCGGTGGCTGCACTTGTCACATCGGGCTTTTGCCGACCGTGCCGGCCACTGTTGGCGGTTTGGTGCAATCGAAGGTGCGCGCGGTGGTGTCGGCGATGCGCCGCGCGAGAGCCAGCGCATCGGCATTGGCGTCGGCATCGACGAGGGCGACCTGGCACGTCTCCATCGGCGTCACCTTGCTGACGATCAGCACTTGCCCGCGCGCCGCGTTGCGGGCGGTGAAGTAGCGGACAATTGTTGCATAGGGTTGCAGCGGTGGCGTCGCTTGCGGCACCCGCCACTCGATGGTCGCGCGCTTTTCGACCGGGAAAAGTGTATTCGGTACCCGCAGCGTCTGTGTGCTGGCACGACGCGCTTGCGGCGCTTTTCCGACCGTCAGAAAGGTGCGGTCGTCGGCCTCGCCAAGTTGCACCGGATAGCCAGGCAGCCCGTCGCACCGCCACACCATGCCCTCCGGCCCATGGCGGACTTGTTGGCACGCCCTCAGGTCGATGGTCGTGAAAATGCCATGTGTCGCATCCTGGGCGACTGCCGGATGCACTAGGGCTGCAGCCTGCATTAGTCCAGCGAGAGCGGCAGCACATCCCAACCGATCACGGCCGCGCTGCGACGACGTGCGTCGACGCGGAGCTGAATTCTGCGCTAGAGAAGGTTGCGATCGGCTATGCGTCCACATGTGTCGTTTACCAAGGACAGGATTGGCACCCGCCATCCACGGTACCCGAGGTAAGGCTATCCGAATACGGCCTGCCGGTCATGAAGTTCGTTCAGATGGAGCCTGCCCGATGCGTCTCGAAGCCATTCCAACCGGTACCAACCCGCCCGACGACATCAACGTATTGATCGAGGTGCCGGTCGGCGGCGAGCCGATCAAATACGAGTTGGACAAGGCCTCCGGCACTCTGTTCGTCGATCGCTTTTTGTATACGCCGATGCGCTATCCCGGCAATTACGGATTTGTGCCGCATACACTTTCCGCCGATGGCGACCCTATCGACGTGCTGGTGTGCAATACGCGCGCGATCGTACCTGGTGCCATCATCAGTTGCCGCCCCGTCGGCGTGCTGGTGATGGAGGATGACGGCGGCGGTGACGAAAAGATCATAG
This sequence comes from Hyphomicrobiaceae bacterium, assembly GCA_025350265.1. Taxonomy (GTDB): domain Bacteria; phylum Pseudomonadota; class Alphaproteobacteria; order Rhizobiales; family Hyphomicrobiaceae; genus JABFRJ01. The sequence goes on from JANXYD010000228.1 coordinate 5,198, forward strand.
CGGTGCCAGCCTCCAAAATCACCAAACGTTACGACAAGATCGTCGACGTGCTCGACCTGCCCGAGATTACGCGGCAGCAGATCCAGCATTTCTTCCAGCACTATAAGGATCTGGAGCCCAACAAATGGGTCAAGATCGACCACTGGGGGAACGCCGCCGAAGCACGCCAACTCATCGTCAAAGCCATCGAGCGCTATAAAGCGCAGAACAAGACCTGACGGCAGCGACGCCTAAAGGCGCGTGCGTTTCGGGTTGTCGGGATCTTCGAGTTCGCGAAGTTTCTCCTTGAACTTCTTCAGCATGCGCTGAACATAATTCATGGCCTTGTCGACCTCTTCTTCGGTCGGCAGGTTCATGCCCGGCTTTTTGCCCTCGCTGGGATCGGCGCCGGGCACGCCAGCAAGATCCTCCAGGCGTTTGACCGACGCCTTCAGCTCGGCATTTTCACCTTTGAGCTTGTCGATTTCGGAACCGAGCGCAATCCGGTCGTCGGGCATCAGAGCACAGGCCCAACTGCCCGCCGCCAGTTTGCACATCGACAGAGTGCCTGATTGGGTGTCCAGCCGAATGATCCCACCGTCGGCCGGATACATCGTGAAGCGGCCCGGCGACCCGGCTGGCAGCGGCGACTGTGCCCGCGCGGCGGACAGCGCGACGGAGGCCAACGCCGCCGACAGGGCAAGTGCGCCGATCAGGCGTGCCCTTTTTCCGTGCATCGGCGCTTGCGAAACGATCCGCATGTGTTTGCTCCAACTTCGAGTCCGTCCAGCGCGATCTGTCACCGACGAATCACACCGCAATATGGCGACGAACGCGCCAAATTCCAGGGCGCGACCGCCGGAGCGGTCAGTGTTGCTTGAAAACGCATTGAATGCGTTGTGTTTTTTAAAGCGTCTGCAACTTAACCTTTCCTTTACTGGGCACTGACACTTTCGCTGCGTGGGCTCATTGATCGTGCCGCGTGCGGGCTCCCGGTTTTCCTTTTTGCGACGTGGCAGGCATTGGCTCGGCAGGGTCGGCGCATCCTGGCCATGGCGCGTCACCGACCACGCCAGGGCCGATAACGATCATGCCAACTCACACGGACGCGCACGCCTATGATGCCGGCCTTGCCGCGTACCACGCACGCGGTGCTGCCGAGCGCACGCCATACGATGGTCGCGACGCCGAGCTGATGGCACCGATGCTGGAGCAGTTGACGGGCCAAATCCAGGCGCGCATCGCGGCCGTCGAACAACGACACACCGACGCCTTTCGCGACCTGCAGAATAAGCTCGAGCGCATGTCGGGCACCGCCGGCCGCGCCAAGCCGGCAATGCCGTCCGAATTATCGATTGCCTTTGGCCGCATCGAAGCCGGGATGGCTGATCTCGTCGATCGCATCGCCGAAACCGCACCCGATCGCCGGCGTGGCGCGGACGCCTTCGTTTTCGGGGCCAAGAAGGCCGACAGTACACATTTTGTTTTCAATCCGCCGAAGCGGCAGCCGGTCGCCCCGATCTCCCTGGGTGCAGATCCAGCTTCGGCGGACCCCTGGGACCTTGCCGCCGCCGCGGCTCTGGCCGACCTCTATGAAAGCGGCGAAGCCATCCTCGCCAAGCCGCTGCCGGAGGCCGCTCTATTTGCGCCCGGTCAATGGGCGCGTGCGGCAGCCGCCGAAACCGCAGCTTCTGCGGACCCGACTGCAGCCCCCGTCGTCCTCGCCGAAGCGCCGCCCGCACCTGCCGCTGCCATCCTCGTCGCCGGCCTCGGCGATGATCGCGATTGGCTGGAACAGCGCCTTGCCGGCATCGCCGAGCAGCTTTCCAAATCCATTGGCGACGCCCGACCTGACGGCGCGTTGCAGATGCTGATGTCGCGCGTCGATCAGCTCGAAACGCGTTTCACCTCAGCCCTCGACGGTATCGCCACCAAGTCCGACATCGCCTCGATGCGCGGCGATGCCTTGCTGCAGGTCGAAGCGCAGATCAAGGAGCTGGCCGGTCACATCGAAAGCACGCATCAGCAATTGACCCGGCTCGATTCGATTGAGCAGCACTTGAGCGACCTTACCGCCTTCGCGCACGCCTCGATGGATGCTGAACATACACCGGCGTCCGAGAGCCTTGCGGCGGTCGACTACACCCATAGTTTTGCGGAATTGGCCGATATCGCCGTCGAGCGGGCTTTGGCACGCGCATCTGCGCCGCCGAGCCGCGACGGTATGCACGAGGCTGCGGAAACTCAGGCCCGCGTCGACGCCGTGCATGCCTTGCTGCAGGAATTTTCCGCCGAACGCCGGCGCGGTGATCAATACACCACCGGCATGCTGGAAACCGTGCAGGAAGCGCTCATTCGTTTGATTGACCGCGTCGATACGATCGATGCTCAGGCCTCCCGCCGGGCAGCCGCAATCGTCCAATCCGTCCAGCAGCCCGAACCGGCGATCGCTGGCGACTATGAAGCCAGCCATGAACCTTCGCTGGATGCTGTCTCAAACGATATCGATGTCCAAGCCCAACGGACGCCCAAGCGGCGCGTCAAGGTCGCCATCGAGCAACCCTCGGCCGACATTGCGCTCGCGGCCGCCCCGACTGTCGATATCAAGGATATCCGCTTACCCAACCGACGGGTCGAAATCACCACGCCTGACGTAGCAGCGCCTGGACCCACCCCCGCAGCCGATGCGCAGCCCAAGGCTGCATCGAACATCCGCAAATCCCCCGCCACGGCTGCGACTGGCGCGTCCGGCAAGCAGGGCATGTATGTGGCTGCCTTGGCCTTGAGCCTGGTTGGCGTCGGCTTCATGGCGCAGCATCTGTATTCCAGTGGCGAGGCCGTAACGCCGGCTCTCGGCGCGGCTCCCAATAAACCGGCCACGACGGCTGCTGCGTCGTCGCCGATCGCGCCTACGTCGTCAGCTGCATCGGTACCCGTGCGTCCGATCCAAGCGCCGTCGCAGCTTCCCCCCGGCATGATGCCCGCCCAACCGCGCGTTGACACCGCGCAGCCGCTGCCGCGTGCCGGCGTGACAATGGCACCATCGGCACGCGATCCGTCGGGCCCGCGCTCCGATGCAAAGTCACCGCCGTCGACGCCGGAGACGGTCAGCGACGATTTGAGCATGCTCGAAACGGAGGAGCCGTCGGCCAACGTAGAGCCGGCTGCCGTGCCGAACGAAGCGTCGCCGACACAGCAGATCCGGAAGTCGGTTGCCGCGTTGCTCCCGATGCAAGGATTGGTGGTCGCACCCGCCTACCCCGTGCAGGGACTGCCGCAGGTGGCTGATATCGCCAACATGCAACGTCAATCGAACCAGGCGGCCGCTTCTGAGCGCTTGGGGTTTGCTGCCCGCCCGGCTAGCGACTTCAGCCAGCGCTTCTCGACCGAACAGTTCGCCAAGCCGACGGCGTCACCGGCGGCGGCCAACGCCGCTCCAGCCATGCCGGCAGCCGCGATCGTGACTGGATCCACATCCGCGCCGCGCGCTGGTTTGCCGTCGACCGATGCCAGCCTCACCGAAACATCGACAGAGACGGCAGACCTGCCGCCCGCGCTGGTTGGTCCGCTGTCGCTCCGCATGGCAGCCGCCAAGGGCGAGCCGTCGGCGGCGTTTGAAGTCGCGACACGCTTCGCCGAGGGGCGTGGCATCAAGCAAGACTTCAAGCAGGCCATGATCTGGTACCAGCGCGCCGCCAACAAGGGCTTCGCCATTGCCCAATACCGCTTGGGAACGCTGTTTGAACGCGGCCTGGGCACGCCTATCGATTTGCCGCGCGCGCGCGGCTGGTACAAAAAAGCTGCCGACCAGGGTAACGTCAAGGCCATGCACAACATGGCGGTACTGAGTGCCGGCAATGGCCAGTCGGCACCCGATTACGCCAGCGCCGCCAAATGGTTCAAGGATGCCGCCGAGCGCGGATTGCCGGACAGCCAGTTCAATCTCGGCGTCCTCTACGAGAACGGCCTCGGGGTGGTGAAAGATACGCGCACGGCCTATGTCTGGTTCGCCCTCGCCGCGCGCAACGGCGATGCTGAAGCCGTGCGCCGACGCGATGCGGTGCTGGCCACCATGGATGCCGCTGCCGCCAAATCGGCCAACGACCAACTGCTCGCCTGGCATGCCCGGGCAACCGACACCAAGATCAACGATCCCCGCGTTGCCGGCGATCAATGGCGCAACCACGCAGCGGTTGTCAGCGATCAGCAAACCCAGTTGACCCGGTCAGATCTGCAACCCGCAGCGGCCCCTGAGATCGTGGCGGGGCCGTTGCAGCCCCAACCGCGCACCATCAAGGTGCCGCAGCCGCCGCGATAATCTATCCACACATCGATGAACCGCAACGAACCGAGTGTTTCTAGGCCCTATGTTCTCGCGGTAGATGCGCGCAGGCGGCGACGGTCGCTAACTGTCATACCAGCGGCAGCCGCCGCTGGTTTGAAACAGCTTCAGTAATATCCGGGCGCGCGCGCTGGCGGGTGGTTTCGCCTTTTTCGAAGGAAGAGGCCGACACCGCGGCGCATTGCTGCTTGAATTTGACCGCATCCTGTTGTCCCATGCCCTGGTGCATCGGTCAGGTCCGCATGCGCTTTGAAAATCCCCGACGGTCGAGATAGTCTGTGTGCGAGGCCCCGGTCTCGTTACCGGCTGGGACTGTATCGACCCCAGCGTCTCGCTGGCCCGACAGGAAAAAACGATGTGACGGAAGTGCCTGAATGAACCTGTATCTGCCGATCGCGGAGATGTCCGTGAGCGTCGTCGTGATGCTGGGGATGGGTGCGTCCGTTGGTTTTCTGTCAGGTCTGTTCGGCGTCGGCGGTGGTTTTCTGCTGACTCCGCTGCTGATTTTTGCCGGCATACCGACCGTGGTCGCCGTGGGTACTGCTCCGGCCCAAGTCGTGGCATCATCGGTTTCCGGCGCACTCGCGCAGAGGCGGCGCGGCAATGTCGACCTTAAGCTCGGCTGGCTTCTGGTGGCGGGTGGCGTTGTCGGCTCGTTCGTCGGCGTGCATCTGGTCGCCGTGCTCCGGCGCACAGGCCAATTCGATGCTTTCGTTTCGCTCACGTACGTGACGCTGCTCGGCGTCGTCGGCGCGCTCATGCTGATCGAGAGCGTGCGTACGCTGCGCAAGTCTAAGGCCGGACAATCGTCGTCGTTGCGCCGCTCCGGGCAGCATAATTGGAGCCATGGCCTGCCGTTCAAGATGCGTTTCCACCGCTCGAAGCTGTACATCAGCGCGCTGCCGCCATTGATGCTCGGCGCATTCGTCGGCTTGCTGGCGGCAATCATGGGCGTCGGCGGCGGTTTTCTTATCGTGCCCGCGATGATTTATCTGCTGCATGTGCCCACAAGTGTCGTTGTTGGCACTTCGCAGTTCCAGATTATTTTCGTCACCGCCGTCACGACGGTGCTTAACGCCACCAACAGCCACTCCGTCGATATCGTGCTGGCGCTTTTGCTCATGATCGGCGGTGTGATTGGCGCGGAGGCCGGTGCTGCCGCCGGCCAGCGGCTGCGTGGTGAACAGCTGCGGTTTTTGTTGGCGCTGTTGGTGTTGGCGGTCTGCTTGCGCGTCGGCTGGGATCTGGTGTCGGCACCCGGCGAGCCGTTCTCGCTGCAGAACTCGGAGGGCTGACGATGCGGCTGTTGCCCCGGAAAGTGTGGCTGCCGGCCTTGGTGGCCGGATTGCTCACGGCATCGTCGGGCGGCTTCGATCCAGCGGCGGCGCAACGCCGCGCCACGCCACCCGTGTCACGCGTCGAAACCAAGCGCGGCCAGCAGGTGCCGGTGACGCCGCCCTCGAAGGGCTCAAAACCCGACGAAACCGCGCGCCCGCCCGACATTCCAGAAACCGTGCAGGCTGATGTTTCGACCCGCAACGTGTCGGTGACGTCGAGTTTTACGGGCACCGAGATCGTCGTCTTCGGCACCGTCGACAACAGCCGGCAGCCGGGCCCTGAGTCGGGCTACTACGACATTGTCGTGGTCATCGAGGGCACGCCCAGTCGCCTAGCCGTGCGCAAGAAAGCACGCGTCGGTGGCATCTGGCTCAATACCCGCAACGCCACCTTCGAAGGCGTGCCGAGCTACTATGCCATCTGGTCGACACGGCCGCTCGACGAAATCGCGTCCGAGGCGACGATGATCGGCTACGAAATCGGCTTTGATCATGTCCGCATGACGCCGATCGGCGGCACTGAACTGGCCGGCTCGAGTTCCAGTCTGCCGGCATCGGATACCGGCGAATTCCGTAAGGCCCTGGTTCGGCTCAAGCGGGGCGGCGGTCTTTACGTCAAGGACGAATTCGGTGTCGCCTTCATCGGTCGCAGCTTGTTTCGCGCGAACATCTCGCTGCCCGCCAACGTCACGGTCGGCCCGTTCGATACGCGCGTCTATCTGTTCCGCAATGAAAAGCTGCTCAGTCAGTATAACATCCGGCTGAACCTGGAACGCGAAGGCATCGAACGTCACGTCCACGACTACGCATTCCACTGGCCGCTGATCTACGGCATGAGCACCGTGTTTTTGGCGATGGCTGCAGGGCTCGCCGCAGCCTTCATGTCGGGCAAGAGTATGCGGTGACCCGGCGGCGGTCAGTCACGAGCGCCAGCGCGCCGATGATCCCGGAAAAGCACACGCCCGCTTTCGTCCAGGACGAAAGCGGGCGTGTGCAGGCGAAATGTTGGGTCGCGCAGAAGTGCTTGACCCAATCTACACGTCGGTCAAGCGCAGTGCTGGCTGGTCTCAGGCCGCCGCTGGTGCGATCAGGCCGCCGGCCTTGGCTAGCAGCCGCAAGTGGTGATCGGTGTTGCCGAACTGCAATTCGATCATCGTCAGCCGCTTGAAGTAATGACCGGCCTTGTACTCCATGGTCATGCCGATGCCGCCGTGCAACTGGATCGCCTGCTCGCCGATGAAACGCGCCGACTTGCCGATCTGCACCTTGGCGGCGGAAATCGCGCGACGCCGCTCGGTCGCATTCTCGTCGCTGGCCATCATGGTCGCATAATAGGCCATCGATCGTGCCTGCTCGAGCATCGTGAACATGTCCACGCAACGATGCTGGATGACCTGGAACGAGCCGATCGCCACACCGAATTGCTTGCGCGTCTTGACATAGTCAACGGTCAGTTCATGCAGCGCATGCATCGCGCCGACGGCCTCTGCAGCGATACCAGCGATGGCTTCGTCGGTCACCCGCTCCAGCACCGCCAACGCCTCGCCGGATTTGCCGACCAGCACGTCTTCCGCACCCACCGTCACGTCGGTAAACGTGATGTCAGCTGCCCGCTGCCCGTCCTGCGTGGCATAGCCCGTGCGCTTGACGCCGGGGGCGGTGCCGCCAACCAGGAACAGTCCGATGCCGCCGCGATCGCGTTGTGCGCCAGCCAAGCGTGCAACGACGATCAGCGTGTCGGCACTGTCGCCGCCGAGTACGACCATCTTTTCGCCGTTGAGCACATAGCCGCTCCCTTCGGCGCGCGCCGTCGTCGACACATCGGCCAGATCGTAGCGAGATTGGCGCTCCTGCTGGGCGAGTGCGAGCCGCCGCGTGCCAGCGATGACGTCGGGAATCAGCGCCGCCTTCTGCGCGGAGGACCCTGCGTGCCTGAGAATGCCGCCACCCAACACCACCGTCGACAGATAGGGATCGATGGCGGCGTTGCGCCCGATCGCCTCCATCACCAGCATCGTCTCAAGCGGCCCTGCGCCAAGCCCGCCCTCGCCTTCCGCAAACGGAATCCCGAGAAGGCCTTGATCGGCATACTGCGCCCACAGGGTTTTTGAAAAACCCAGCGGCTCTTTTTGCGCTGCTGCCTTTGTTTTCAAATCGGCATAAGCATCCGCCAGCATGCGGTCGACACTGTCCTTGATCTGGCGCTGGTCGTCTGAAAGATCGAAATCCATGGGCTGGTCTCGTTGAACGGGGTTGGTGGTGTCGCGCCCACATTCTCAACTGTCATCCTAGGCCTTGTGCCTAGGACCCAGGGCGCGGCGGGTGCAAGCCAGTGATTTGTTGAAAAACTATATCACCCAGCACTCCGACGTCGAGTGTGCGGATGGTTGGGTCCTAGGCACCTCATGTTGGCAACATCCTCCGCATGTGGGCCTAGGATGACAACGATGGTTGCGCAATTCTATTGCGAGCCCATTGATCAGAAGCCCAACACCGCTTTGGCGATGATGTTGCGCTGGATTTCGTTGGAACCACCGTAGATCGACACCTTGCGGAAGTTGAAATAGGCAGGTGCAGCGGGTGCGGCCCAATGGTCGCCAGTACCGAAATCGGCTTCGTCGGGCAGGAATGGCAGCGATAGCGGCCCAGCCACTTCGAGCGCCAATTCGGTGGTCGCCTGCTGGATTTCGGAACCCTTGATCTTGAGGATCGAAGACGCCGGGTTCGGCATGTTGGACTTGCGCTTGGCGTCCTCGGCGAGCACGCGCAGTTGCGTCATTTCCAACGCCTTCAACTCCACCTCGACGGCCGCCACCTTTTCCGCGAAGCGCTCGTCGGCCATCAGCGGCTTGTCGCCGAGCATGACCTTGCCGGCCAGTTGCTTGATGCGGCTGAGCCGCTGCTTGCTCATGCCGATGCGGGCGATGCCGACGCGCTCGTTGCCGAGCAGATACTTGGCGCAATCCCAGCCGCGATTTTCCATGCCGACCAGATTTTCGAGCGACACCTTGACGTCGTCGAAAAACACTTCGTTGACCTCATGTCCGCCATCGATCGTCTGGATCGGCCGCACTGTGATGCCCGGCGTCTTCATGTCGACGAGAATGAATGAGATGCCGAGCTGTTTCTTGGCGTCCGGATCGGTGCGCGCGAGCACAAAGCACCAGTCGGCGTACTGTGCCAGCGTGGTCCAGGTCTTCTGGCCGTTGATGATGTAATGCCCGTCTTTCTTGACGGCTGTCGTCTTGAGGCTGGCGAGATCGGAGCCCGCACCCGGCTCCGAGAAGCCCTGGCACCACCACTCAGACAGATCGTACATGGGCTTGAGATAGCGCTTCTTCTGCGCTTCCGTGCCGAACGCGATGATGACGGGGCCGCACATCGAAATGTTGAACGCCAGCGGCTGCGGCACGGAACAGGCCTGCAATTCCTCGGTGTAGATATGGCGCTGGATCGGCGTCCAATCGGTGCCGCCCCATTCCTTCGGCCAGTGCGGCGCGGCCCAGCCCTTTTTCGCTAACGTCTTCTGCGCCAACACCATGTCTTCCTTGGCGAGATGTTCGCCCACTTCCACCTTCTGCCGGATTGCCAGCGGAATCTCAGAGGTGAAGAACGTCCGCACCTCGTGCCGGAAAGCGTTTTCCTCAGGCGTGAAACGAAGATCCATGATGTGATTTCCTCTCAGTAAGCGGCGGGCATGATTTTACTTTAGCGGCAACACTAGCGGTGCGAACGGGGGCAGTGCAACAGGGACTGACGTTTTATCGCTTGCCCGCACCCACGTTGCTGGCAAGGGCCCATGGCGGCAGAGACTAGGCGAAACAGACGATCTTGGTCGGCATGAATGCCGATCCACGACCCATACTTCCTATCATGTGGGCTATCATTTACTAATGCTCTGTACTGCTCGCTTACTTGATCTGACCCACGTGTCCCGATCCGCTTGAAATGCAGTGAGCGATTGTCGGCGCTCCGCGTTCAAACCACTTCGAACAGCCCCGCTGCGCCCATGCCGCCGCCGATGCACATGGTGACGACGACGTGCTTGACACCGCGCCGCTTGCCTTCGATCAGCGCGTGCCCGACGAGGCGCGCACCCGACACGCCGTAGGGGTGTCCGACGGCGATTGCGCCGCCGTTGACGTTGAGGCGATCATTGGGAATGCCGAGTTTGTCGCGCGAGTAGATGACCTGGCAGGCGAACGCCTCATTCAATTCCCAAAGTCCGATGTCGCTGACCTTGAGGCCAGCCTTGGCTAGCAATTTCGGCACAGCGTAGACCGGGCCGATGCCCATCTCGTCGGGTTCGCAACCCGCCACCGCAAAGCCCCTAAAGATGCCGAGCGGCTTCAGTCCGCGCTGTTCCGCCAGTTTCGCATTCATGACGATGGCGGCACTTGCCCCGTCGGAGAACTGGCTGGCGTTGCCGGCTGACACCACGCCCCCCGCGATCGCGGGCTTGATCTTGGCGACGCCTTCATAAGTCGTATCGGCGCGGATGCCCTCGTCGTCGCGCAAAGTCACTTCTTCCTGCCAGGTGCGCACGACCTCTTTTTTGTCGTTCATCTCGTACTTGTCCATCATGGTCGTGAAGGCCACGATTTCATCGTTGAACTTGCCGCCCTGCTTGGCTGCGGCCGCGCGCAGCTGGCTCTCGACGCCGTACTGATCCTGCACCTCGCGCGGAATGTTGTAGCGCTTGGCCACCATCTCTGCAGTTTGGAGCATGGGCCAGTAAAGTTCCGGCTTGGTCTTAGCGAGGCCGGGATCTTTCAGGTTGTTGAGGTTCATCTTGTTCTGCACAAGGCTGATGCTCTCGACGCCACCGGCCGCGAAGATATCGCCTTCACCGGCGATGACGCGCTGGGCGGCGAGGGCGATCGTCTGCAAGCCCGACGAGCAGAAGCGGTTGACCGTCAGCCCCGACACCGACACCGGGCAGCCCGCCGCGATCGCGATCTGGCGCGCGATGTTCATGCCGGTGGCACCTTCCGGATTGGCGCAGCCCATGATCACGTCCTCGACCTCGGCTGGATCGAGCTTGGCGCGGGCCATTGCGTGCTTGACGGCGTGGCCGCCCATCGACGCGCCGTGAGTGGCGTTGAGCGCGCCACGAAACGATTTGGCCAAGCCCGTGCGGGCGGTGGATACGATGACGGCGTCGACCACGGGAAGTCTCCTTGAATTCTGACGAAAGCGCGCACACAGAATGGCCGCGACCTGGCCATTACGTTGGCTGATAAGATCGCACAACGCCAGCGACCGCAACTACCAAAAGGAGGTGCATGGTGAAAAGCGCGCACGGGCCGGAGGCAAGGCATCGATACCGATAAACGAAACCATTGACCTGTGCCGAAGGCCCCCTTGCATCCCGCGTCATCCCGACAGCAGCCCCCTTTGTGCGGAGAGCCCGGGATCTTGACCGGTCGAGATGGCTCGCAAAAGTCATTTCATATTTGAGCGGTCACGGTCCCGGATAACCTCAGCGCCGAAGTGGCGCTTCGGTTTCAGGGATGAAGAGCACTCGTTGGTTCGGAAAATGACGGTCAACAGAGGTTTGCTGGCTGTCGACGTGCTCACCGCTGATGTCCGGATACCGCCTTGTTGCTGTCGACCACGGCGAGGGCGGCCATGTTGAGAAGTCCGCGCACGGTGATCGACGGCGTCACGATGTGCACGGGCTTGGCGGCACCCAGCAGAATGGGGCTGATGGCCACGCCGTTCGAAACCGCCTTCAGCAGGTTGAATGCGATGTTGGCGGCGTCCAGGTTCGGCATCACCAGCAGGTTGGCCGCGCCCTGCAGCCGCGAGTTGGGGAAGATCTCTTCGCGAATGAACGGCGACAGCGCCGCGTCCGCATGCATCTCGCCCTCCGCCTCGAGGTCCGACGCCCAACCCTTCAGCAGCGCCAGCGCCTGCCGCATCTTGACCGACGACACGGTATCGGCCGACCCGAAACTCGAATGCGACACGAACGCCACCTTCGGCTCGATGCCGAACCGGCGCACCTCGTCGGCGGCCATCATGGTCATTTCGGCCAATTGCTCGGCGGTCGGATCATACGAGACATACGTGTCGGCCAGGAACAGCGGGCCTTGTTGTAAAATCAACGCCGATAGCGTCGCATAATCCTTCACGCCCGGTGCCTTGCCGATGATCTGATCAATATGCTGTAGATGCCGCTGGAAACGCCCGATCGGCCCGCAAATCAGCGCGTCGCCATCGCCGCGCTTGAGTAACAGCGCGCCCAGTGGCGTGTTCGACGTGCGTGCGACCCGTTGCGCTTGCGCCGGTGAGACCCCGCGCCGCTCCACAAGGCGCAAGTACTCGTCGCCCAACACGCCCATGCGTTTATCAGTTTTCGGATCGACCAGATCGAAATCCACGTCCGGTTTGATACGCAATCCGAGATGATGCAGCCCGCGCACGATGTCTTCGCGAAAGCCGATCAACGTCGGCTTGGCGATGCCCGTCTGGATCGCCTGCGCCGCCGCTTGTAAAACGTATGGATGCGCACCCTCCGCGAAAATCAACCGCTTGGGCGCGCGCTGGGCCGCCTCGAACACCGGCTTCATCACGAAGCCCGAGCGATAGACGAATGTCGACAGCTTCTGCCGGTAGGTTTCAAGATCGGCGATCGGCCGGGTCGCCACGCCAGACTTCATCGCCGCTTCCGCAACAGCGGGCGCGATTTCGGTGATCAGCCGGGGGTCGAAGGGCTTGGGCAAAATATAATCCGGCCCGAACACGAACGTATCGGCACCATAGGCTGAGGTGACGATGTCGGAAGCTTCCTGATCGGCGATCCCAGCGAGCGCGATGACGGCGGCTTTTTTCATCTCCTCGTTGATCGTTGTCGCGCCGCAATCGAGCGCACCGCGGAAAATGAACGGGAAGCACAGCACGTTGTTGATCTGGTTGGCGTAGTCGGTGCGGCCGGAAGCGATAATGGCATCCTTGCGGACGGCTTTCACGTCCTCCGGCATGATTTCGGGCGTCGGGTTGGCAAGCGCGAACACAAGCGGCTTTGGCCCCATGCTGGCGACCATCTCTTTTGAGACGATGCGCCCGGCCGATAGCCCGAGAAAGATATCCGCCCCTGGCATCACTTCGGCCAGCGTGCGGGCGTTGGTTTCCTGGGCAAACGGTGCCTTGTAGGGGTCCATCAACTCGATGCGCCCTTTGTAGACCACGCCTTTAATATCGGTGACCGTGATGTTCTCGCGCTTCATGCCGAGCGCCACCAGCAGATTGAGACACGCCAGCGCGGCCGCGCCTGCGCCCGACGTTACCAGCCGCACGTCTTCGATGCGTTTACCGACGACTTTCAGCCCATTCAGGATACCTGCCGTAACGACGATGGCGGTGCCATGCTGGTCATCGTGGAACACTGGAATTTTCATACGCGCCTGCAGGCGCTTCTCGATCTCGAAACACTCCGGCGCCTTGATGTCTTCGAGATTGATGCCGCCGAACGACGGCTCCAACCGCGCCACGCACTCGACGAACGGATCGACGTCGTTCTCGGCCACTTCGATGTCGAAGCAATCGATACCGGCAAATTTCTTGAACAACACCGCCTTGCCTTCCATGACCGGCTTCGACGCCAGCGGGCCGATGTTACCGAGCCCCAGCACGGCCGTGCCGTTGGTGATGACGGCCACGAGGTTGCCGCGCGCCGTCAGTCGTACCGCCATCGCCGGATCCTCGGCGATGGCGGTACAGGCATAGGCGACGCCCGGCGAGTAGGCCAACGCCAGATCGTTCTGGTTGACCACCGGCTTGGTCGCCCGAATGGCAATTTTACCGGGCGGATCGCTCTCGTGATAATCAAGTGCCGCTTTGCGAGCGGCGAAATCGTCGGGCGTGAGAGTGGTCATGGTCGCGTTACTCTTGCGGTCGGGCGCGCTGGTCGTCGTGTCGGCGGCGGGTGGGTTGATCGGTGGGCGATCCGCTTTTGCGGCGGTGTCGGCGGTGGTGACGGAGGATTTCGTCGACGCGGTACCGATGTCCCAGATGCGGCGCCACAGGGGCCGTGGTCCAGGTGATGTCATGCTGGCCCCCGGAGGTTCGTATCGGTGATGCTGGCGTCGCCGTTGCGGCACGGGTCGGCGACGGCTATGCAACGGTAACGGCTGGCGATTTGCCGGCACGTCACCTTGGCGTCCCGTGCCACGGCCCAGTGTGCGTAGGGTGTGCCGAGGCGCGGGTCGCGTTCGACCTTGTGCCTCCACGCCTTGCGGGCTTGCCCTGCCGCCGTGAATTGGAAGTAGCCGGGTTTGCCGGTGGCAATGACGCTCGATGCCGTACAGGACGCGGCTGATACCGGTGCGGGGTTGGCGACCATGACGATCAACGCACCACCAAGTGCCGCAGCCGCGCGGAGGCGACCGAACTCTAACACATGTCTCGCCACACAATCCCCCCGAAACCCAAACATACCAGCCCACCCAGAAGACGACATAGCATGGTCCCGCTTTCCAGCGCGAGCCCAGCTTAAGCCGGTTTTGAGGCGACCGCTACCGGCTGTGCGGCAGACGCCGCGAAAACAGCGCCAGCACGCGTTCCCAATGCCGTTCGGCGGCCGCCTTGTTGAACGCCGGACGCTGCGGAAACGCAAAGCCGTGCTCGGCACCCGGATAGAGTTCGACCTCCGCATTGATTTTCGCGGCGGCCAGCGCCGCGCGAAACGGCGCGACCAGTTCGAGGGGCACATGACTATCGTGCTCGGCAAAAGCCACATAAAGTTCGCCGCGCACTTTCGCTGCAGCCAGATGCGGACTGTCAACCTTGTCGGTGAGGAGACGCGTGCCGTAGATTGAGACAACCGCTGCGACGCGGCCCGGATATCGGGCGGCCGCGCTGATCGCATATTGCCCGCTCATGCAATAGCCGATGCACCCGATTGGACCCGGCGAGGCAGCCAAATCGTGCGCGGCGAACGCCAGGAGCGCATCCGTGTCATCCATCACCAGCGCGATCGACAGGGTCTCCATCAGTTCGAACATGCGCTTGCGTGTTTCAGTTCCTGCCGCGCCGATGAACACACCCAGTTCTTGCACGTTCTGCCGATAATAGAGGTTGGGCAACATCACGTAGTATCCGACTGTCGCCAGCCGTCGCGCCATGTCGCGCAGCTCTTCGCGGATCCCCGGTGCGTCCATGAAAAACAGGACCACCGGATGCGGCCCGTCGCGCTCCGGATGGCAGATGAACGTGCTCATCTGGCCGGCGGCCGTCGCAATTTCGATCTGCCGTTCGATCATAATCGTGGTCCTTGGCGATGGCTGCCGGTAGTTTGTGCGTGGCAGGAACTTGCCGATAGCGTAGACAACATCTCTACGTTGGCAAGCCTTGGTATTGTTGATGAGCGAAATCTAAATGAGCGAAAATGCAAACCCGGCGGAAACAACCGCAAGCGCTTTCATCGTCGAACTGGCGCTGAGCAAGCGTGAATTTGAAGTGCCGGCCGATAAATCCATCTTGTCGGTGCTGGTGGCGGCTAATATACCCGTCGCGTTCGCTTGCGAGCAGGGCATTTGCGGCACCTGCGAAACCGTGGTGCTCGAGGGCGTGCCTGACCACCGCGACAGCTATCTCACGGACGCCGAACGCGCCTCCAACGATACCGTGATGATCTGTTGCTCGCGCGCTAAGTCGGCTCGGCTGGTGCTGGAGATTTGAAGGCTACGATCAAAAAACCGATCGGGTTTGAATGCACAAGCGAGTTTGATTCGAATGCTTCGACCTCGATGATATGGCGCGCGCGGCCGTGGTGCTGATGCTCAGGGATTTCACAAAGCTTGTTCATTTTCGAAATTGTTGCGATAACGCCCGCATCGATTTCGGCGGAGCGCGAAGATGCAGGAAAAGCTGACTTTCTCGTCTGATGGCCTCAAACTTTCAGGCGTACTGCATCTGCCGGACAGGCGCCCTGCAACAGGTCGCCTGCCGGCTTTTCTCGTGTTGCACGGCTTTGTTGGGTCAAAGGATGAGTCGCATGCCGAGATCCAGGCGCGCATGCTCGAAGACATGGGGTACGCGGCGTTCCGCTTTGACATGCGCTGCTGTGGCGAGAGCGAAGGCGAGCGCGGGCAGGTGCGCTGCTTCGATCAGGTGGCTGACACCAAGAACGCACTGACGTTCCTTGCAGGCCGTGCTGAGATCGACCCGTTGCGTATCGGCGTCATCGGACACAGTTTCGGCGCGGCCGTCTCCCTCTACACCGCCGGTGTCGACGCGCGCATCGCTTGCGTCATCTCCTCGTGTGGCTGGGGGCACGGCGAGCGTAAATTCCGTGGCCAGCACCCGACGCCCGAGGCTTGGGCCAAGTTCACCGGGCTGCTGGAAAAGGGGCGTCAACACAAGCGTGAGACCGGCAAGAGTTTGTGGATGTCGCGCTTCGATGCCGTGCCGATCCCGGACGCACTGCGCAAGAACCTGTCGCCACAGGCGCTGATGGAAATTCCGACCGAGACAGCGCAGAGCATGTACGATTTCCGCGCCGAAGATGTGGTCGCCAACATTGCGCCGCGCCCCCTGCTGCTGTTGCACACGGCCGACGACAGCATTACGCCCAGCGAGCAGTCGTTGAGGCTGTTTGAGAAAGCTGGCCAGCCGACCGAATTGATGCTGATCACCGGCACCTCGCACTTCCCGCTGGCACCCGCCGACGCCCCGCGGACGAAGTTGATGATCAAGGGGTGGCTGGACAAATTCTTTCCCGTCGCATCCGGAGCGTGATGCAATGCAGAATGCCGGGAAACCAAGGCCGATCGCCGTCGCTGACTTGACCGCGTTTGCGGCGCACCTGTTGGAAGCTGGTGGCTATACTGCCGATGCTGCCCGTCAGACTGCAGACTTGCTCGTTTGGGCCAATGCGCGCGGTGTCGACAGCCACGGCGTGCTGCGCATTCCGCGCTATCTCGAGATGGTGCAACTCGGCCAGTTGAACGGAAAAGCCGAGCCGAAGATTGTCTCCGAATTCGGCGCTACCGCCGTACTCGACGGCAACCTCTGCGCTGGTGCCGTCGGCATGAACCTGGCGATGGCGCGCGCCATCGCAGCGGCCGGTACCTTCGGCATCGGCTGGTGTTCGGCGCGCAACATCACGCACGCTGGCGCCGTCGGCTACTTTGCCGAAGCAGCAACGCGCGCGGATCATATCGGCATCGTCATGACGGCGTCGAAACCGCTGATGAGTTACATCGGTGCTAAGGCCGAAGGCGTCTCGACCAATCCGATCGCCATTGCCGCGCCTATGGCAGATGGGCCGCCGATCGTATTGGATATGTCGACCTCGGCGGCGGCGCTCGGCAAGGTCATGGCGGCAAAAGACGCTGGGCGAAGCATTCCGGTTGGCTGGGGTGTCGACGCCAGCGGAGCCGACACGACCGATCCGAAGGCTGTGAAGTTCCTCCTGCCAATGGCAGGCGCAAAAGGTGCGGGCCTGTCGCTGATGATCGAAGTGCTGAGCAGTGTGCTCGTCGCCAATCCGCTTATCTCGACAGCGCTCGCAGGCTCTGCCAAAGGTTCGTTCAATGGCCTAGCCATCGCGCTCAACATCAAAGCGTTTGGTGACGTCGCGACGTTCCAACGCGGCATGACCGAACTTGCCGCCGCCATCAAAGCCCTGCCGCGAGCGGCGGGTGTTGCCGAGATTTTGCTGCCCGGCGAGCGTGGCTATAGTGCCGCAAACGCCGCAGCACGCACCGGCATCACGCTCGAAGTTGCAACGGCGCGCAAGCTTATGGAGTTGGCTCAGAGGCTGCGAGTAGCGGTGCCGACAGAGTTGGGGTGAGGTGGTTCTGCGTCGTCGCGCCTGGGCCTGATGCAGAGTATTGGCCCAAGCGTTTACCGGTCGAACTCTCACGTCTCATATCCGCAGGTCAAAAACCCCGCGTCTTATCCAACCTTCGCAAACGGAAAATGGTGCTCGCGCCATTCGAGGGGGGCGGGCGTGCCCCAGACGTTCATGGAGCGGACGTTGCCGGGGCGGGCGAGATTGGTGATGACGTTGGGGGTGAAGCCGGCTTCGTCAGCGATCAGCGCCATGGCGCCCGAGCACTCGACCATCGCGCCGCTGGCGTCGGTGTAATAGGCATATGTGTTGTCGCCAGGACGATGGCGGCCTGGACCCCATAGCATCTGTTTATCGGCCTGATCGAGCAAGTCGCCGAGCTTCAGATATGACGTGAAGTCAGATACTTCGAACGAGTAGTGATGCAACCCGACGATGCCTTTGACGACGCCGAGAATATGATGCTGCCGGTTGCCGCCGTACATCCAACTCAGGCCGTCGTTGACCATCCGTTCGGACAAGCGCATTCCGCCGATGCGTTCGAGCTGCATACGCGTTGCGGCAGGATCGGGCGAAATGAGATTAAGGTGATCCATGCGATTGGGGCCGACGCCCGTTGTCGCGCGACGGCGCCCGTAGAGCTGGTCCTTGATCGGCGTGTGGATCTCGAAGCGCAGGCCTTCGGGTGTCGTGAAGGTTACCGCCTCGGCGATGCAGGCAAGGCTTGGCTTGGTGGTTTCGATGCGGCAGCCCGCGCTATCGACGCGCTTGGCCGCTTCGCGGACCGCTTCAATCGTCAATGCCTCGAGGCCGATGCTGTGCGTGGAATTCTCCGACGCGTGGTGGAGGACAAGTTCGGCGGCGCGCCCGTTCGAGCTGAGCCAGGTCTGATCCAAGCCCTGATGCGTCACATGGAGACCGAGGATCTCGGTTGCGTCCTTGACGACCGCTGCAACATCCACCGTGTTGATCTCAATGTGACCGATCGCGTGCACAAGAAAGGTCATAGACGTTCCCGTTGTCGGATTGAAAGTGTCATCTCAATTAGATCATGAGACATCTTCACTCAAGCATTTTCGACAATCGTGTCGTTTTCGAAAATACTTGGCAGCCGCGTCACGTATTGTTATTCAAGGATGATGATGACCTTGGCCCTCGCATCGCCACCGGAAAAGGCGCGCACACTTGCTGGTGACGTTCTGCACCGGTTGCGCGCCGACATTGTCACGTGCCGGTTGAAGCCGGGTTCTGCACTGAAATTCGAACACTTAAAGGACGCCTATGGCGCGAGCTTCGGCACTCTCAGGGAAGCGCTGACGGCGCTCGCTGCTGACGGACTGGTGGTGTCCGAGGAGCAGCGCGGGTTTCGCGTCGCACCAGTATCTCGCGCTGATCTTGTCGACCTCACAGAAGCGCGCGTTCTGATCGAGCGGCAACTGATCACGCTTTCAATCCAGAACGGGGGCGACGATTGGGAAGTATCGACAGCTGCGTGCCTGCATCGCATGGCGCTCGCAGCGGAGCGCGTGTCCGGCAACGTCGTATTGAATGAGACTTGGAAAACCGCCCATGCGCAGTTTCACGAGGCGCTCGTCGCGGCCAGCGGTTCACCGATCCTGCTCGGTATGCGGGCCACATTGTTCAAGCGCGCCGAGCGCTATCGCAGCCTGTCGTCGCTTGTTCGCAAAATCAAGCGGAGCAAAATTGACGAGCATCGCCTGATCATGGAAGCAGCGTTTTCGCGCCAGATCCAGAAGACACAAGGCTTACTCGAAGACCACATGCGGGCGACTACCGCCAACGTGCTTGCGCACGCTGCGGGTATCGTGCGTTGAAATCGACAGGCTCGGGTCGTTCCGGTTCTAGCTGAATAGCGGAGCGACCCTTGCACTTTGTTTTGTCGTGCTTCTTATCACAAAACCGCTCACACTTTATCCGGAAGCACTCTGATACGTCGCATCAATTTGGGGGAACGGACATGGCTGCAAAAATCTCGCGGCGAGAAGCGATTGCAGCGGGACTGGCAGCCTCCGCGCTGCCGCGTGCCAGCGCGCGCGCCGACACGTGGCCTTCACACACGATCACACTGGTCCATGGCTTCGGCGCGGGTGGCAACGCGGACGTCGTTGCGCGGTTGATCGCTGCGAACCTGTCGACGCGCATCGGCCAGGCAGTCATCGTCGAGCCCAAGCCTGGCGCTGGCGGACGCATCGCGGCCGTCCACACCGCAAAGGCTGCTGCGGATGGCTATACGCTGGCAATTCTGCCGGGCGGCCACGCCATCGCGCCTGCAATTTATGACGGATTGCCGTATGACACGGTCAATGATTTCAGCTTCATCGGCATGGCGACGGAGTTTCCATTCCTGCTCGTCACCTATGCCGATCACGCCGTCAAATCGCTGCGGGATCTGCTCGACAAAGCGGCGGCTTCCGCGGTGCCGATGACCTACGGCTCGGCTGGCAACGGAACGGGTCAGCACATGGCAGGCGCGTTGTTTGCGAGCATGGCCGGTGTGAAGTTGCAGCACGTGCCGTTCAAGGGCGGGGCGCAAGGTGCTACGGATTTGCTCGGTAAGCACATTGATTTCATGTTCGAGACACCGACGTTGTTGCTGGAACTCGTCAAAAGCGGACAATTGCGCGCGCTGGCGGTCACCGGTTCCACGCGTTTTTTTGCGTTGCCTGAGGTGCCAGCCATTGCCGAAGCAGTGCCCGGTTATGAGACGACGTCATGGCTCGGCCTCGCTGCGCCGCCGAAGCTGCCGGCCGAGATCGTGTCGCGCTTGAACACCGAATTACGCGCCATTCTCGCGGACAAGACCGTCGAGGATCGGATGCGCCAGCTTGGCAACGTACCGACCGCGACAAGCCCGGAAGCCTTCAAGGCGCGCGTCAGCTCGGATGTGGCAAAGTGGACCAAGATCGCCGAGGATGCCGGCATCAAGCGCGCGGTTGCACAGTGAACTGAGGCGTGGCGACACGCTCAACCGGCGAGAGTATCAGCGAACCGAGCAGGTGCTCTGCCGCATCCATGCCGGGATCGCGCGAGGTAACTGCGCGATCCAAAACCTGGTCGCTGGCGTCTGGGCGTCATCAATCAACCTTCGGCCCGGCTTTCTGGCCTGGCGTCACATCGACGGCCATGGCCCGCCCGATAACTGCTGCTGCCTCCTTGCTGCACTCTTTCATGCACGGTTTGCGCGCCCAGAACTGCTTTTCTGAGACTTCGCGATCGTCATCATAAAAGCCGTCAGCATTCGGCATTTTGACCGCCGGCAGCGTCTTCTCGCTCAATTCGAAATTTGGATCCTTGACGATATCGTTGAGGCTGAGGAGATAGGCGGTCACGGCATAGAGATCGTCATCACTGAGGGACTGCGCGTTACCGAACGGCATGGCGCGCCTGACGTAGTCGAACACCGTCGTCGCATATGGCCAATACGAGCCGATGGTCTTGAACGGGCGATCGGCTTTAAGCGTCCCGTGCCCACCTGCCAGCTCCGGCCAGCGACCTTTGCCCTCGCCGAATTCGCCATGGCACGTCGCGCACTGCGTCTGAAAAATAGTCTCGCCTCTTGCGGCCGTTCCCTTGCCGACGGGAAGTCCTTTGCCATCGGGCCGCACAGCGATGTCCCAGGCTTTTATTTCGGCCACCGTCGCTTCGCGACCAACACCGAGTTGCTGTGCGAGAACCGCACTGGCAGAGGCGGCCAGGACCAACGCGGCAACCGATGCGCGCTTAAGAAATCTCGACATTTTCCGTCTCCCCGTTGCTGCGCACCAGCCACGTCTGAATGCCGTTGTTGTGATAAATGTTGTTAACGCCGCGTACTTTGCGCAGCTCGTTCTTGGTCGGCTGCACATAACCAGTCTCGTCGTGCGCGCGCGACTGGATCACCAGTTCTTGCCCTTGCCAGTCGAAGTCGACGTAAAAGCGCGTCAGCGACTTGTCGAGAACGAGACCATCGATGCGCGCCTCCTGCCAGTTGCGGCCGCCATCCATCGTGACGTCGACGCGGGTAACCTTGCCACGTCCTGACCATGCGAGCCCCGAAAGTACGTTGCGGCCTTTGGCCAGCAGCGGTGCCTCGGGCGAGGGATTGGTGACGACGGACTTGGCGTCCATGATGAAGGAAAAACGGCGCGCGCGGCCGTCCGACATCAGGCTGGTATATTTCGATGTTTCTTCGTGGGTGTGCCAGGGCTGATCGCCGACCTCGATGCGGCGCAGCCATTTCACCCACATGTTACCTTCCCAACCCGGCACGACGAGACGAACCGGATAGCCCTGCTCGGTGCGCAGCGCCTCACCATTCATCTTGAAGGCGATGAGACAATCGTTGAGTGCTTTGTCGAGCGGGATAGAGCGCGTCATCCCGGCCGCGTCGGCACCTTCCGCGAGCAGCCATTTGCCGTTGGGCTTGACGCCAGCCTCTTCGAGCAGAGCTTTCAGCGGCACCGCGGTGTACATGACGTTGTGCACCATGCCGTGCGTGAACTGGCAGCCGTTGAGCTGCGCGCCGCGCCATTCCATGCCCGAGTTCGCCGCACACTCCAGAAAGTGAATCCGATTGGTGCGCGGGAAACGCTTGAGATCATCCAGCGTGAAAATCAGCGGCTTGTTGACGAGGCCGTGGATCATCAACCGATAGTCGAGCGGCTTGATTTCGGCCGCGCCACCGTGATGGCGCTCGAAGCACAGGCCATTCGGGGTAATGATGCCATCGAGTTCGTGCAGCGGCGTAAAGTTGACGGAGCTCTCACGCGAGGCGGTCAACCACTCCACATCGCGGCGGACAACGTGCTTTTCGAATTTGGACGGTTTCCCATACGGATGCGCTGCCACGCCGTCCCCCAGTACCTTCGACCAATCGGGCACGTTCGGCGGCAGGTTCTTTGGATTGGCGACAGCGGCGCTTCCGGGCTTTTGCTGGGCGCTTGCGCGGCCAACACCGGTCATGGCCATGCCGCCCGCCAACGTCGACGTCATGAATTTGCGGCGACTGGTCGTTGTCACATCCGATCCAGGCTCACTCGGCGACTTCGTCATGTGGTATCGCTCCCAAACAGAGTGCTCGCTTCAAGCCGGTTCATTGACCAGCAATTTTTACGGACAGGTTTTCGCTGGTACGGACGGTCTTTTGCGTCTCGATATGCTTGGCCACCACATCCCAGATGGGCGGTCCTTCGGTGCCCTGATTGACGCTGGCCCAGCCGGCCACCGTGTAGTCTTTCGCTGCATCGATGACTGCGCCGGATTTGAGCAGCGTCATGTTCGAAATGCGATGGCCGATGGGCTTGGAAATATCGATGCTGTAGCCAAGGCCGCCGGTGCGCACCATGTCGCCACCCTGCTGGTAGTACGGATCGGGATTGAAAATGTTGTCGGCAACGTCTTCGAGAATATCTTTGAGACGCCCGCCGCTCATCGCCATGCGATAGCAGGCCGGATAGCTCATCGCAGTGGCGTTGGTGATGTCTTCGAAGGTGATGTCCTGCCCCGGCAAGATGCTTGTGCCCCAGCGAATACCAGGCGAAAGAGCGATCTCCGCGTCGCGTTGCGTCAGCATGGCGTCACAGATGACGTCATCGAGAGAGCCGTTGAAATTGCCGCGGCGATAGAGCATCCCGTCCGTTTTACCGAGCACGCGGCCGAGGTCGGCGGCATAGGGCGCGCGATGTTTGGCAATAACCGCAGCGGTTTCCGCGTCGGGCGTGATTGCATCGGCGAAGATCGGGATCAGGCGGTAGTTGAAGCCCTTGATCTGCTTGCCTTGCACGTCGAGATCGAGACGGGAAACAAACTTGCCGTGGCAGCCTGACGCCACCAGCAGCGTCTTGCCGACTTTGGTAACTTCTGGGATGGCGTCGTGGGTATGGCCGGTGAGAATGACATCGATGCCGCTGACGCGTTGCGCCATCTTGCGATCGACGTCAAAGCCGTTGTGCGACAGCAGCACGACAAGGTCGGCACCAGCCGCCTTGGCGGCGTCGACTTCCTTCTGCATTTCCGTCTCGCGGATGCCAAAAGTCCAATTCGGAATCATCCAGCGCGGATTGGCGATGGGCGTGAACGGCAACGCCTGACCGATGACCGCAATGTTTACGCCACCACGTTCAAACATCTTTTGCGCCGGGAAGACGGGATCCTCGAACTCCTTGTCGCGAACATTCTGGGCGAGGAACGGGAAGCCCAGTGCCGCAGTTATTTCCTTGACGCGGGCTTCACCGAGCGTGAACTCCCAATGCCCCGTCATGGCATCGGGGCGCAAGATCGCCATGGCATCCACCATGTCTTGGCCGAGCGTCTTGTGCGACGTCCAACTGTTGGTCCAGGTGTCGCCGCCGTCGAGCAGCAGCACCTTGCCATCACGCTCGGCGCGGACTGCCTTGACGATCGTGGCGATGCGATCGAGACCGCCCATGCGGCCGTAGGTGCGCGCAAGGTTGGCGAAGTCGTTATAGGTCAGTGCGTGGGCCGCGGCCGAACCCGCCTTGAGCTTGAATTTTTCGATGAACGCGTCGCCGGTGATATGCGGCACTACGCCCTTGTTTTCGCCGACGCCGATATTGATCGAGGGCTCGCGGAAGTGCAGCGGCATTAACTGGCCGTGCAGGTCGGTGATGTGCAGGAGCGTAACGTTGCCTGTGGCATCGAAACGGAGCAGGTCGGTTTCAGTCAACTTTCCCTGTGCTGCAACCCGGGTGTGCGCACCAGCCGCCCCCAGCAGGACGGCCGTAGAAGTCGCTGTCAGAAAATCACGGCGGGAGATCATGCGGAAACTTTCATCAGACCATTCATTGCGAGAAGTCGCAGATCTCCCATCGCCAAAACGATCGTCTTGACGCAGAAACCGACCGACTGATGCATTTCACTAAGACAGTTCGCGCCGGCTCAGCCGACGGTGACTTTCTGTTCGGCCTTGTAGACGGACCCGTCGTCGTCGAGCCACGAGAACTCGAACGTGCCAGTTTCGGGGACCCGCACAAAGAACGATTGATAAGGGTTGGCTGAGACCGCCGAGCCCCAATCGGCCTTCATGACCTCGCGGCCGTTGAAAGTGACCGTGAACTGTTTGATGATTCTGCGCGGCACGGTTTGCCCGCTCGCATCCTTGCGCTGCCCGCTCTCCATCTCATGGGAGATAAGCGTTTTGACTTCGATGACTTCGCCGGCTTTGGCAGTCGCCGGCATGCGGACGCGAGGTGTGGGTTTGGGGGTGTCAGCCATGGTGATAAACCTCAGAAGCAATTGTCAGGACGGCAGAAAGAAGCGATCGCCAACGCAGGCGCGTCAGCCGCCGCAGCCGCCGATCGTCACTTTGACTTCCTTGCGGGCGGTGTAGATCTCACCGTTCGACATCTCGGCTACGGCAATGATGTTTTGTGTCGTAGCCAGGCGAATACGGATTGCGGCCGCCGCTTTCGGGCTCAAGGACGTGAACATGAACGAGGCGACGAGCGGATTTGGGTTGCCTTCAGCGAAGAAATGGATCGCCTTGACGTAATCCTTGTCCGTCATCGGGCTTTCGACCTCGAAGGCCAACGGCACAACGAGGCCGTTTTCAGCGATCGTCGGCAAATCGAGCTTGATCTTGCCGTCCAACAGTTTTTTGTCGCCGAACATAGTCTTGATTTCGGCAACGACGGCTTCGGGTGCTGCGCTCGCGAGCGTCGAAAATCCGAGCAGTGCGGCGGATGTGCCGAGTGCCAGCTTGAATAAATCGCGGCGTGATCGAACGCACACGGCCGAATGCTCGACCGAAGACTGTGGCAGGCTCATCTGTCGCTCCCTATTGCTACGAGCGTTGTGCCAACCCGACGAAGTGCGGCAAGGCAGTCGCCCACGATCTGTTATATTTGATTACTAACATGTATGCATATTTGCTTGCAACAAATCATTCGTCGAAGGTACACTCCGAGCTTGAAGCCTTGGTGCTTCGTCAGCAGCACACAGATGCTGCGACGCAACAAATTGGGAGGCGCGATGTGAGGACTTTCTGGTTGCCGGTGTTGGGTTTGAGCCTGATTGCGCTAGGCTGGATCGGGTGCGGGAGCGCGGCGTTTGCACAAACAGCAGACGCGACCGAGAAGGAGATCGAGCGGTATCGCGCAATGATCTCAGATCCGATGGCGAACCCAGCGTTCCTCAATGTCGATCGGGGCGAGGCGCTTTGGTCACTGGCGCGGGGCACCAAGAATGTGTCGCTGCAGACCTGCGATTTGGGTGAAGGGGCCGGCAAGATCGACGGTGCTTATGCCAAACTGCCACGCTATTTCAAGGACGCCGACCGCGTCATGGATTTGGAGCAGCGGTTGCTGTGGTGCATGGAGGCCGTGCAGGGGTTCGACACCAAGGACATCATCAAGCGGCGCTTCAGTGGCCCGGGTGTCGTCTCCGACATGGAAGACCTCGTCGCCTACATCGCGCAAAAATCGTCCGGGGCGAAGTTCGCGGTAACGCATTCGCATCCAAAGGAGCAGGAGGTTTATGCGGTTGGAGAGGCGATGTTCTATCGCCGCTCGGCGGTCATGGATTTTTCGTGCGCGACGTGTCATTCGGAAGACGGCAAACGCATTCGACTGCAAGGGTTGCCAAATCTCACCAAGCCCGGCAAAGCCGTGCAGGAGACGATGGGCTCCTGGCCGACGTATCGCGTCTCGCAAAGCCAGATGCGCACGATGCAGCATCGATTGTGGGATTGTTATCGGCAGATGCGCATGCCTATCCCTGACTATGCATCCGATGGCATTACGGCACTGACGCTTTATCTTACCAAAAATGCCGAGGGCGGCGAGATCCTCGTGCCTTCGATCAAACGATAGGGAGCGCCAATGATGACCAAATTATTGCAATTACTCACAGCGCTCCTCTCGTTCGCAACGCTTTTGGCTCCGCCCACCTTGGCGCAGAGCCCCGCGAAGGTTTCGCCGGACCTTGTCGAAGCCTATGTAAAAGGGACATGGAAAACGCCAGCCGAAGGCTGGCAGGCGCGCATCGATCAGGATGACACACAGCGCGCATGTTCGCTCAGCCGCAATCAACCAGCGAAAGCCGAGTTCGACAAGATCCTGGCGCGCGAAAAGGCTGCTGTCGTATTTCCTGCCGATGGGGTGGTGCTGGGCAAATGGCAGGACGGCGAGAAGGTGGCGCAGATCGGGACGGGTGGGCAGTTCACCGACAGCCCCACCGGTCCGCGTGGCGGCAACTGCTATGCCTGTCATCAGATGGCGCTGACAGAGTTGAGTTACGGCACACTCGGTCCAAGCCTGCAAGAGTACGGCAAGATCCGAAAATACAGCGGCGATGACGCCAAGGCGGCCTACGCCAAGATCTATAACGCGCAATCGGTGCTGCCATGCTCGAACATGCCGCGCTTCGGGCACAACAAGTTTCTCTCGGAACAGCAGATGAAGGACGTGACGGCGTACCTGTTTGATCCAGAGAGCCCGGTCAACAAAAAGTAGAATGAAGCGAGATGAAGCCGACATGACGACGCGGCTCATCACTAAAGATTCTAGTGTGATTCAGATTTGCAAGTTCGGTTCCAAGCGCGCGGCACAATCCGACGAACTTGCAAATCATCACACCAGCACAAAATTGAAGAGCCCAAGCTAATCGCGATGACCAAAATCCTATCCCAAGAAATTGAAGATGCGCTTGAGCGCGGCCAGGAAGTTTCGCCTGAACTGCATAGCCTGATGCAAAAAGCCCGCAACGCCAGCGACTTTCTCAAAGCTCTCGCGCATGAGAACAGGCTCGTCATCCTCTGCCTGTTGGCTGAGCGCGAACGCTCGGTGACGGAGCTTGAAGGGTTATTGGCCCTGAGCCAGACGGCTGTGTCGCAACAACTGGCGCGGCTGCGCCATGAAAAATTGGTGACGACGCGGCGAGATGGGCGCTCCATCTACTACAGCCTCGCCGACGACACGACGAAGCGGTTCATCCAGGCGATTTACGACAAGTTCTGCCGTGAGTGACGGCACCCTCCGAAACTGAGTGGCCCGGGCTGGAGGCATGTTTGAATTTCGATTGGGCCATCGTTGGTGGATTGTTTGGCGGTGCGCTGGCCGGTGCGGCTGCCCGGTTTGGCAAATTGTGCACGATGAGTGCGATTGAAGATGCACTCGTCGGCCGGGATTATCGCGGTGCCAAAGCCTGGGGCCTGGCCCTCGCGGGCGCCATCGCCGCCACGCAAATGCTGGCTGCGATTGGCTTAGTCGATCTCAGTCGCAATCCCTACGCGTCACCGGAAGTCCACGTCTTTGGCGCGCTGTTCGGTGGCGCGGTCTTCGGCCTCGGCATGAGCTTGGCCGGAACCTGCAGTTTCGGCCTGCTGGTGCGCGCCGGAGGTGGTGATCTCCGAGCCATCATGGCTGCACTCGTCGTGGGCATTTTTGCATTCGCGTTGACGGCGGGAGCATTGGCACCGCTGCGGACTCCAATGTTGGCCATTGGTACGCTCGATCTCGGTTCCTACGGCGGTGCCTCCTTGCGCGGGCTGTTCGGGCACCGGTTCGGCGAGACAGCGTCACAGTTGATGGTCGCCAGCCTTTGCTGCGCGCTTGTCGCGACAGCGTTAAGCGATCGACGGTTGCGGACACGGCCACGTTTGTTGGCTGGCGCGGGGTTGATCGGTCTTGCCATCGCGTTTGGTTGGCTGACGACATCGCGCGCGGTGGACGCACTCGTGCTCGACCGGCCCGAAAGCCTATCGTTCGTGGCGCCTGTCGGCCGTTTGTTGCTGCAATTCATGATCGAACCCCTGCGCAACGTCGGTTTCGGCGTGGCCGCGACATGTGGGGCGGTTGCGGCCTCGTTCTGCGTGGCATGGCTGAGAGGGGATCTGCGGTGGGAAGCGTTCGACGACGCCCACGAGATGCGCCGTCATTTGTTTGGTGCAGCGCTCATGGGCATAGGTGGCGTGCTGGCGCAGGGCTGCACCATCGGTCAAGGCCTGAGTGCTGCCAGCACCCTCGCTATCACTGCCCCGCTGTTTGTGATCGGCGTCCTGTTCGGTGCCAAGCTAGGACTGCGCCACCTGATCGAGGGATATTCCCTATGGCAGTTTCGTCGGTCGTGATCGCTCACAGACAGTGTCTTTAGTCGTTGTCATCCGGTTCATATTCTGATATCAAAATGTAAGAATATGCGGACGCATCTTTGATGCGAATTGTAGCGATATTTGTCGGTCGTCTGATGCTGTGTTGGTCGCGACGGGTGGCATCAGCTGGCGTCCGATATGGGCTGTCTTCGGTGTCGGAACTTGCGGTGCGCCCAACGACAACAAAGGTTAGTCTGATGCTGAAGCTGTTCCTTCTTCCGGGCGACTTACTCTGCAACGCTTTCGGCCTCCGGGGCGAAAGCGATCATCGGCAAGTCCTGAGAAGCTTCTTCAACATGATGTTTTGGAGCGCCATCTGCATCGTTGAAGATTGATCTTTGACACCCGGTTGCTCTCCTGTCGCACTTGACCGAGGACGAACCCTTGATCACCGAATTTACTCCACTATTGTCACTAGCCGGAGGCGCATTGATCGGCGTGTCCGCAGTGA
>JANXYD010000257.1 GCA_025350265.1 Hyphomicrobiaceae bacterium
CGACGCCGCCGAAGCGATCCTGCGCGAAGCGACTGCGCGTGGTGCCGATCTGATCGTTATGGGTGCCTATGGACACACCAGATTTCGTGAGTTCATCCTTGGTGGCGCAACGCGGGGTATCCTCGCGCGCATGGATCGACCCATCTTGATGTCGCACTGAAAGGACTGGACTGTAGAAAAACAATGGTCGGAGAGCCATTCCGATATGCCTGACGGCAAACACATGATTACATGGCGGCCATGGCAAATTCGGTCGATCTCACGTTCCTGGGTTTTGGCGAGGCGGCTCAAGCCTTCTGTGACGGCTGGGGTGCCACGCCGCCGGCACGGCTCCGCGCCTATGATCGCAAGACAGACCGGCCGGCGAACGCCGAAGCCAAGCGCCAGGACTATGTGCGCTATCGGATTGACGGCCGCGATACCAGCGCTTCAGCGGTGGAAGGCGCCGATGCCGTTATCAGCGTCGTTACGGCCGATCAGGCACTAGCGGTCGCCCGTGATGTCGCGCCTCGCCTTTCCAAAGGCGCGCTCTACCTGGACATGAACAGTGTCGCGCCCGAGACCAAGCGACAGGGAGCCGCAGCGATCATTGCGGCAGGCGGGCGCTATGTTGATGTGGCCGTGATGGCGCCGGTGCGCCCGGCGCTGCTCGGCGTTCCCCTTCTGCTCGCCGGCCCAGATGCGGAAGAAGGCCACCGGCTTCTGACCTCCCTGGGGTTCGGTGCCCGCATCGTCGGTGACACAGTGGGCCCGGCGAGCGCCATCAAGATGATCCGCTCGATCATGATCAAGGGCATCGAGGCGCTGACTGCCGAATGCATCCTGTCGGCCTATGCGGCAGGCGTCGAGGACGAGGTGTTCGCCTCGCTCGATGCGAGCTTTCCCGGCTTCGACTGGCGGACGCGCGCCAACTATAATCTCGATCGCATGATCGTCCACGGCCAGCGCCGCGCCGAGGAGATGAAAGAGGCCGCCGCCACCGCCGAACATCTTGGCCAGACCGGCGCGATGGCTGGCGCCACTGCCGGCTGGCAGGCCCGAATCGGCGATCTCCAGCTTGCGCCGCCAAACGAACTCGACGCTAAGATCGATGTCATTCTCCGCGCGACCCGGACCCGCTCATGATCATCAATTGTCTTGGCCATGATACGGTACCCCCTATGGAGCATACCCGCTTCCACGCGCAGCAGATCGCTCACTGCACCGATCCGTCCGCCCTTCGGCTCGAGACGCAGCCGAACGCTAGGGGGCTGTGATGGCATCTTTTCAGATGGACGCCGACTGGCTCCGCTTTGATCCGGCACCCTCCAAGCCGCGCTACACCCTGCCGCCCGGCGCTGTCGATGCCCATTGTCACGTGTTCGGCCCCGGCGAAGTCTTCCCTTATGCGTCGGAGCGGAAATATACGCCATGCGACGCGTCCAAGGATCAGTTGTTCGCCCTGCGCGATTTCCTGGGTTTTGAACGAAACGTCATCGTCCAGGCGACCTGTCACGGTGCCGACAATCGGGCGCTCGTGGATGCGCTGAAGGCAGCAGGTGACCGCGCGCGTGGCATCGCGACCGTCCGAGACACGGTCAGCGACGATGAACTCGCCGCACTGCACGAAGCCGGCGTCCGGGGCGTGCGGTTCAACTTCGTCCGTCGGCTGGTCGATCCGAAGCCCGATGCCTATTACCGCGCAATCATCGATCGCATAGCGCCGCTGGGATGGCAGGTGGTCGTCTATTTCGAGGCCGCCGACCTGGAAGAGCGCTGGGACTTCTTCACCTCGCTGCCGACCACCGTCGTGGTCGATCACATGGGTCGCCCGGACGTGACTAAGCCGGTCGATGGCCTTGAGTTCAGCCGGTTCATCCGACTGCTGACCGAGCATGATAATATTTGGAGCAAGGTGAGCTGCCCAGAGCGGCTGTCCAAGTCAGGCCCCCCTGGCTATGACGACGTAATTCCCTTTGCACGCACACTGGTGGAGCGCTTCCCGGACCGCGTCTTGTGGGGCACCGATTGGCCGCATCCCAATATGAAGGGTCACATGCCCGACGACGGTCTGTTGGTCGATTTCATCCCGCGCATCGTGCCGACTGCAGACTTGCAGTTACAGATGTTGGTGCACAATCCCATGCGGCTTTACTGGCCGGAGTGCGGGTGAGGCAGTGCACGGCAGAATTTCCAGCGGATAGCTGAATCCGCTATACAGATACGCCGCCAGCATGAGAACGAGCGGCATTGGGGAGAGCCATGGCTGTATCGCGCAGGACATTGATCACGACGCTTGGTGCGCTCGGCGCACTCGGACTTCCGGGACGACAGGCTGGCGCGCAGACTTTTCCCGAGCGGAGTATCCGTTTCATCGTGCCGTTTGCAGCGGGTGGCAACGCCGATATCGTCGGGCGCATCGTCGCTGAGTTTTTATCCAGGTCGCTCGGCCAGCCGTGCATCGTCGACAACCGTGCGGGCGCGGGCGGCGGGGTCGGCGCGGAGTTTGCGGCGCGCGCGGCACCGGACGGCTATACGCTGCTGGTTGCATCGAATGGACCGATGACGGTCAACCCATTCTTCAATCCCAATCTGACCTACAATCCGTTAGTCGATTTCGCGCCGGTCATGCTCACGAGCTACGTGCCGCACGTCCCAATCATCAGCGCCAAGCTCGACGTCAAAACAATTCCCGATCTGCTCAAGCTGGCCAAGACCCGTCCGGTCAATCTCGGGTCGAGCGGCGTCGGCAGCGCCACCCACATGACGTTCGAGCGGTTCAAAAAAGCCACGGGCGCGGACATTACCCACGTGCCGTATAAGAGTGGCGGCGCGCTGTTGCCAGATGTCATCTCCGGTAACGTCGACGGGGGTATGACGGAATTGTCGACGGCGCTGGAACTGCACAAGGCCGGGCAGGTGCGCATTATCGGCATCGCCGCGACGAGCCGTTCAAAGCTGGTGCCGGACGTCGCCACATTCGACGAGCAGGGCGTCAAAGGCTTCCTGGCGCAGAGCTTCATCGGACTGGTGGTGCCGGCAAAAACGCCGGCGGCTATCATCGACAAGTTGCAGGCAGCGATCGCGGCCGGGCTTGCGCCGGACACGCCAGCGACCGAGAAGCTGCTCGCCCTCGGCTCCGAGATCGCGACGGCAGAACAGATGACCCCGGCGGGGTTCGGCGCTTTTATCAAGCGGGATTACGAAGACATGCGCGAAGCGGCCA
>JANXYD010000442.1 GCA_025350265.1 Hyphomicrobiaceae bacterium
TGGAAGTGCTCAACATCATCAAGCGTGCGCATCCCGACCTGCCGGTGGTGATCATCTCCGGGCACGGCAACATCGATACCGCCGTCACAGCGATCAAGCGCGGGGCCTACGATTATATTGAAAAACCGTTCAAGGCCGACCGCCTGCTGCTGGTGGCGCTGCGTGCGCTCGAGGCCTCTAAGTTGCAGCGTGAAGTCAAGCAACTGCGCGAACGCGCGGCTGTCTCATTCGAAATGATCGGCAACTCGGCGGCCATAAACCAATTGAAGGGCGCAATCGACCGCGTCGCGCCGACCAATTCGCGCGTGCTTATTCGTGGCGTCGCCGGCTCGGGCAAAGAGCTTGCGGCGCGTGTGTTGCACGCAAAATCCCTGCGCAAGGAGGGGCCGTTTGTGGTGCTGAGCGCTGCCGCCATGGCACCCGATCGTGTCGAAGAAGAACTGTTTGGCACCGAAGATGTGTCCGGACCGCGCAAAGTCGGCGCGCTCGAGGAAGCGCACGGAGGCACGCTTTATATCGACGAAGTCGGCGACATGCCGCTCGAAACCCAGGGTAAAGTCCTGCGCGTGCTCGTCGAGCAGAAGTTTTTGCGGGTCGGTGGCAATCAGAAAGTGGCTGTCGATGTGCGGTTGGTATCGTCGACCAGTCGCGACATCGAGCGCGAGATGGCGGAAGGGCGCTTCCGCGAAGATCTGTACCATCGTCTGAATGTGGTGCCACTGCGGGTGCCGAGCCTGGCCGAGCGACGTGATGATATTCCGGCGCTGGTGCATTGCTTCACCACTCAGATTGCACAAGCCTCCGGCCTGAGCCCGCGCAGGATCGGCGACGACGCGATCGCGGTTCTGCAGACGCATGATTGGACGGGCAACGTGCGCGAACTGCGCAACAACATCGAGCGGTTGATGATCTTATCGACCGGGGAACCTGACAGCGTGATCACCGCCGAAATGCTTCCCGACGAGATCGGCTCCAATGTGTCGCTGCCGCTCAACGGCGGGGCAGAACACCTGATGTCGATGCCGCTGCGGGAAGCGCGCGAAATCTTCGAACGGGAATATCTGCTGGCTCAGATCAATCGCTTTGGCGGCAACATCTCGCGGACGGCAGAATTCGTCGGCATGGAACGTTCAGCGTTGCACCGGAAGCTGCGCGCGCTCGGAGTCTCCAGCGAACAGCGCGGCGGCGTACCGACGGCTGCGTGAGCGAGCGAACCGCGCGGGCTTCGGGGGCGGACACATTCAGTTGTGCCGTGCACTGCCGGTGTTTCCGGTGTGGAGTATGCGGACTTTCGTTTACTTTTAAGCGACTATTAGTTATTCTCATGACGAATCGGGAGCTGATTGGAAAGTATCGTCGTACGCGTCGCCACGTCTCACGACCCTCAGTCCATCGCCGGTGTGCACGGCGACTTACTTCGGCTTTTGGCGGGAAAACACCATGTTCAACAAAAGGCAGTCTACCGGCAGTGGACACGATACCACGTCGACGAATTTCGATTTGGGCACATCGCAGCCTGCGGCAGCCAGTGCGGTGGCACGGCTTGCGGCGGCGCAGGCGAATGCCAGTGACGGTGTCGTAATCATCGGCAAGGGGACCCGGATTGTTGGTGAAATCACGGACTGCTCGCGGGTTGAAATCCAGGGCATCGTCGATGGCACGATCGTTGCTGAAACGTTGATCATTCGCGAGGGTGGTAGTCTCACCGGGCGGCTGCAGGCGACGCATGCGGAGGTGCATGGCTCGTTTAACGGTCAACTGGATATCGCCGAATTGCTCGATATCAGGTCCACCGGTACCGTCGAGGGGGAGCTTGCGTACGGCAAGCTGGCGGTGGCCATGGGCGGCCACATCTCGGGCAACGTAACAAATCCACGCCTTGAGGCTGCGGGCAGCAGTTATGGCCGCGAAGCTGAGGTCGAACCGGTGCGCGCCGCTCATTTGGTGTATCCGTACATGACCGGCACAAGCGGTTGATCTGGTCGCTTGTAATCGACCGTCTTACCATGGCCGTTGCAACGCCGAGACGGTTTGCCTAACTTGCGCATCAGTTTGGCTCGGTATTGCCGAGTTTTTCGTTGTGGTAGTCACGGAAGCTTATGGCGCGCATCATATACGTTAACGGTCGCTACGTGCCGTGGGGTGAGGCCTGGGTCCACGCCGAGGATCGCGGATTTCAGTTCGCTGATGCGATCTATGAGGTTTGCGAAGTCCGACATGGTCGAATGATCGATGAAACCCGCCATCTTGGCCGGTTAAAGCGATCATTGGCCGAGCTTGAAATTGCCGCGCCAATGAGCGGGGCGGCACTTGGACGGGTGCTGCGGGAAACGATCAGACGTAATCGCGTCGTCGATGGTTCGGTCTATCTCCAGATCAGCCGTGGTGTGCGGCCGCGTGACTTCTTGTTTTCCGACGCCGTTGCTATGCAGCCGACCATTGTCTGTCTTGCACGTTCGATGTCGCGGCAGAAAAACAACGCTGGCGCAGCGGTTGGGATTGCGGTGCGGTCGATGCCGGATATTCGGTGGGGCCGCTGCGACATCAAGTCGGTGATGTTGCTGCCTGCCTCACTGGCCAAGGAGGCGGCCAAGGAAATTGGCGCAAAAGAGGCTTGGCTGGTTGATGAACACGGCTTTGTCACCGAGGGTGCATCGAGCAATGCCTGGATCATCGACAAAAGCGGGGCCTTGATCACGCGCCAGATCGACAGTTCGCTTTTGTGTGGGATTACACGCACGACCTTGATCGATTTGATACGGCGCGAGGGGTTGGAATTGATCGAGCGGCCGTTTACAATTGCTGAAGCCAAGGCTGCCCGCGAGGCGTTTACGACATCAGCGACGGCGATCGTGATGCCGGTGGTGCGCATTGACGACACGTCGATTGGCAATGGCGCGCCGGGTATCTTGACGACGCGACTGCGCGAGGAGTTTCATACGATGGCGGAGGCTGCTCACCGATAGTGCTTGAGCGGCTGATTTTTGGGCGGCACGGGTTCGAGTTGGGGGCTGACAGTCTGCCAGGGTTGTGGCATATTTGCATCCCGCAAGGTGGTGGCCAAAAACTGTGCCGCTCACCCAACAACAACAAGAATCCGGATTTTGCATATGGCTGAACGTGCACAAAGCCTGCAGGACACTTTTTTAAACCACGTCCGCAAGCAGAAAGTCCCCTTGACGATTTTCTTGATCAACGGCGTTAAGCTGCAGGGCATCGTGACGTGGTTCGATAATTTTTGTGTTCTGTTGCGTCGCGATGGGTTGTCGCAACTTGTTTATAAACATGCCATTTCCACCATTATGCCGGGTTCGCCGGTCAATCTGATGGAAGAGGGTGCCGACAAGGAGCAAGGCGGCCACTGACAACCGTTGACAGGAAGACTGCAGCAGGCGGCTCGTTGGACGAGGGCCTTGACCAGACTGCGCCTCAGTTGGCGGTTGAAAGTGATCGATCGGATCACCAAGAGGACGCAGACGAGTCGGCACCCCCTGTGATGCCGCGTCGTCGTGCGGTGCATAAGGTTGATATCGATGGTCGGACCATCGGCACTGCGGCCTTGATCGTGGTGCCCGTGCCCCCGCGTGGCCGTCGCTTCAACGCGCCCCAACCCGGTCCGGCAGCTGAGAGCCCACCGTTGCCGCAATTGCATTCGCCTGAGGACCGCTTAGCGGAGGCCGTAGGTCTCGCGCGGGCGATCGATCTCGTGGTGCGCGATGGCGTGATCGTGCCATTGGCGGTTCCGCGTCCCGCGACATTGCTCGGCAAAGGCAAGATTGAGGAATTGAAGGCGCGGGTCGAGGCGGAAGCCATCGAGTTGGTGATTGTCGATCACACGTTGTCGCCGGTGCAGCAGCGCAATCTGGAAACCGAACTTGGTGCGAAAGTTCTCGACCGAACCGGGCTCATTTTGGAGATTTTCGGCCGGCGAGCGGCTACCCGCGAGGGGCGGCTGCAAGTGGAGTTGGCGCATCTCAGCTATCAGAAAAGTAGGTTGGTGCGGTCCTGGACGCATTTGGAGCGGCAACGCGGCGGTGCTGGATTTCTCGGTGGGCCGGGTGAAAGTCAGCTCGAACTCGATCGCCGCTTGATTCAAGACCGCATCGACGCACTGAAAAAAGATCTCGAGAAAGTCGTGCGCACGCGGACGCAAAATCGTGCTGGCCGTGCGCGCGTCCCTTATCCGGTCGTCGCGATCGTCGGTTACACCAACGCCGGCAAGTCGACCTTGTTCAATGTGCTGACGGGGGCCTCCGTGCTGGCGCAAGATCAAGTGTTTGCGACGCTTGATCCGACCATGCGCGAACTCAAATTGCCGGCGGGACGCAAGGTGATTTTGTCGGACACGGTGGGTTTCATTTCGGATTTGCCGACGGCGCTGGTGGCCGCGTTCAGAGCGACCCTGGAGGAGGTGGTCGGTGCGGACCTGATCTTGCATGTGCGCGACATAAGCCACGCGGAGACCGATGCACAAGCGGCGGATGTTCAGCGCGTGTTGTTCGATCTCGGGATCGATGTTCGGTTGGCCGAATCAAAAGTGCTGGATGTTTGGAATAAAGTCGACCGGCTCGACGCGGATGCGCGCGCGGCGCTCGATTACGAAGCGGCGCGGCGCGAGCGTGCCCCGGTGCAGGTGTCCGCCATCACCGGGCTGGGACTGGACGAGTTGCTCTTGGCGATCGAGCAGCGTTTGACGAGTGCCGACGACGAATTATGTCTTTCGCTGCCAGCGACCGCTGGTGGTTTGCTGCATTGGCTGCACGAAAACACCTCCGTCATTAGCCAGGACGCTGTCGACGACGGCGGCGTGCTCGCGCGCATTCGGGTGGGACGCGATCGTCGTGGCCGGCTGGCTGCGCAACTCGAACGGAGCGGCGGGCGCATCGTGCCAAGCGTTTGATCGTAGCGCGGTGCGTCGGCGCCTCTGCAGCTGGCCTATCAAATCCAGCGCAAGATACTGAGCAGGATTGTGACTTGCGCCAGCCACCCAACCACGAATGACAGCGTGCGGATCACGG
This sequence comes from Hyphomicrobiaceae bacterium, assembly GCA_025350265.1. GTDB lineage: Bacteria > Pseudomonadota > Alphaproteobacteria > Rhizobiales > Hyphomicrobiaceae > JABFRJ01. The sequence goes on from JANXYD010000442.1 coordinate 5,019, forward strand.
GGATGCCGGCGGTGTAGACGACAAAGTGGACGAGCCGCGCCAGAAAATAACTAACGGCGGCCAACTTTGTGAGCGGCGTCGAGATGCCGATCGCGTGGGCCGTCAATACGGCGGGGGCAAAGACGATGAGGTTCTCTGCGGCGTTTTGATGCGCTTGAATAGCGCGATCTGCCCATGGCGATTGCCTGCCGGGGGCAGGTTTGCTTTCCGACAGAGCTGGCCAAAGCCCGAGCGTGAAAACACGGTCGAGAATATAGGGCACCCACAACACCGCCGTTAAAAGCAGCGTCAGCGTCAGCCAATAGAGTTCGCTCGTCATCGCCCGTCCTCCCGACCCTCGATGCTGAAGAGGGTAGGTCCATAAACTGGATTTAACAAGCGCGGCGATTGTTCGTGCGCCGACTGTTAGGGTCGTTGCGATTTTAGCTGGATAGCGGAGCGACTCTAGCTCTTTGTTTTGCCGTGCTTCTGGTCGGAAAACCACCCACACATCAACTGCGTTTCACACCCCGGCGGTCCCGTGTCTGCGGAGCAAAAATCCGCTGAACCGCAGATATCTGCACCGCGCATGGGATGACAGCGGAGCGGACGGAAGGCCCCAAGCCGGGTCCAACAATTTGCTTGCCGGTATTAACGCGGTCGCCGTATGGCTGCCACTACCGACGCGTCCCGATCGCCCGCCACACCTTCTCCGACGTCAGCGGCATGTCGATATGATCAACGCCATAGTCCTTCAGCGCATCCAGCACAGCATTGACGATAACCGGTGATGCACCGCAACAGCCCGCTTCGCCCGCACCCTTCGCGCCGAGCGGGTTGCGCTTGGTCGGTGCGCCTTCGTAGAATTCGATCTGCATGCGCGGCACATGATCGGCGCGCGGCAACGCATAATCGAGCAACGACGTGGAGAGCGCCTGGCCGGTCTCGCGATCGTAGACGATCTCCTCCAGCAACGCCTGACCCAGGCCCTGCACGATCCCGCCCATCACCTGTCCGTCGGCCAACATCGGATTGATCACCGAGCCGAAGTCATCGACGGCGCAGAACCGGTCGACGCGTACCACGCCGGTTTCCGGGTCCACCTCAACCTCGCAGGCGTGTGCCCCGTTTGGCACCGTGAACATTTCGCGGTCGAACACCGCCGTGCTGTCGAGCGCACCGGTGTTCATTCCGGCCGGCAACCGGCTCAGATCGCTAGCGGCCGCGATCAGCGCATCGATCGTGATGCTCTGGCCGGTTTTGATATCAGTCAATTTTCCGTCGCCAAAGGTAATGTCATCGCTGCGCGAATTGAGCAGGTGCGCCGCTAACCCGCGCGCCTTGTCGATCACCATGTCGGCAGCCTTCAGCGCCGCGCTACCACCGACTTCGATCCCGCGTGACCCGCCATGCCCGCCGCCGATCCTGGTCGCCGCCGTGTCGCCCTGGCGAAACGTGATGCGTTTGATATCGATGCCGAGCCGGTCGCCGACGATCTGCGCCAGCGCCGTCTCGTGGCCCATGCCGGTCGAATGCGTGCCCACCGCCAACAACACGATGCCATCGGCCTTGAAGCTCAGCTGCGCTTCCTCTTGTGGTGCACCGCCACTGCATTCCAGATACGGCGTAACGGCAAAACCGCGCTTCAGTCCCGCAGCTTCGCTAGCCTTGGCGCGCGCAGCAAATCCAGGCCGATCGGCCATGGCCAGCACGCGGTCCATGACCGCCGGGAAATTTCCGCAATCGATCGGCAGCCCGATTGCCGACGTATATGGCATCTGTTCCGGCGTAATCAGATTGCGCCGCCTCAGGTCCACCGGATCGTACCCCAGGGTCCGCGCCGCATACTCGATCACCCGCTCGATGTGGAACACCGCTTCCGGCCGGCCCGCGCCGCGATAGGGATCGGTCTGCACCGTGTTGGTGAACACCGCCTGTGCCGAATAGAGGATCGCCGGGATGACATACGGCCCGCCTTGCGTGCGCGCCGTGCCGCCGGTCGGCGTGAACGGGCCCATCGTGCCGCAGGCAGCACCGACGTTGCCGATCGAATGCACGTGCAGCGCCAGGAATTTTCCGTCCGCGTCGAGCGCCAGTGTCACGTGGCTGTGCTGATCGCGCCCGTGCGTGTCGGTTAAAAATGCCTCGGTGCGATCTGCCACCCACTTGACGGGTTGTGCCAGTTTCTGTGCCGCGTACAGCAGCACCACCGGCTCCGCATACACGCTGTTCTTGCCGCCGAAACCGCCGCCGATGTCGGGGGCGACATGGTGCAGTTTGTCTTTTGGTATTTTCAGCATAGCCGCCATCAGGTCGCGATTGGCGTGGATGTTCTGCGATGAGTTCCACAGTGTGTATTGCCCGCTCGCCCGATCGAAATCGGCGATCGCACCACGCGGCTCCATCGGCACCGCCGTCAGCCGATTGTTCTCCATGTCGAGCCTGATGACATGCGTCGCGCTGGCCAGCGCCGCGTCCACGTCGGCGCGCTTGCCCTGCTCAAAATCGAGACACAAATTCTGCGGCGCTTCCGGCCACAACTGCGCGGCATCCGCATCCATCGCGCGGCCGCGATCGGTCACCGAGGCCAACGCGTCGTAATCCACCATCACCGCGTCAGCCGCCCGTCGCGCCGCGGCTGCAGTATCGGCCACCACCAGGACAACCGGTTCGCCGACGTAGCGCACCACAGCATCCGCCAGGCATTGCCGCGCCGGGTCCTTGAACGGCGTGCCATCGCGATTGACCTTCGACGGCGAGCGGCACGGCAGCGGTCCGAATTTCTGCTCGGCCCATTCGCTGCCGGTCACGACCAGCCGCACGCCGGGCATGGCCTGCGCCGCAGCGGTATCGACGGCCAGCACGCGCGCGTGCGCATGCGGCGACCGAACAAACGCGCCGAAGGTCTGGTTGGGCAGATTGACATCGTCGATATAGCGGCCTTGCCCGGTGAGGAAGCGCTGGTCCTCGACGCGAACCTGGGATTTGCCGAAGCGGGCGGGTGCGTTCATGACCGGTGTCCGTTGAGTGCGAGTGTGACCGCGCGCTTGGCCAGCACGCCGACGAGGTGCGCGCGATATTCGGCGCTGCCATGACGGTCCGAGGTGAGATCACCGTCCGCGATTGTCACGCCGACAAGAGCATCAGGAGTAAAATTCCGCGCCAGAGCCTGCTCCATTTGCGGCACCCGAAACACACACCCGCCGGCACCCGTCACCGCCACGCGCACGCCATCAGGCCCCTGGCTCACCATCACGCCGACCAGCGCATAGCGAGATGCAGGGTGCGGAAACTTCACGTAGCCAGCGCGCGCCGGTACTGGGAACTCCACCCGCGTTATCAATTCGCCGGGCTGCAGCGCCGTCGTGAACAGGCCTTGAAAAAATTGATCCGCGTCGATCGTGCGCTCGTCCGTCACGATGGTCGCGCCCAAGCCCAGCACAGCCGCCGGATAATCCGCCGCCGGATCGTTGTTGGCCAGGCTGCCGCCGATGGTGCCGCGATTGCGCACGTGCGGGTCGCCGATGCCGCCGGCTAGCGTGGCCAGCGCGGGCAGCTTTGCACGG
>JANXYD010000016.1 GCA_025350265.1 Hyphomicrobiaceae bacterium
CGACGCCAAAGGGATCGCACGCTCCATTTCTCTGGCGCTCCGAAAGGCGTATCCATTGCGTAGCGCGTCAAAGAGCATCGCATTGGGCGCGCTTGTCATATTCGCGAGCGGCATTGCGTTATCCCCTTATCTATTTCGCTACGTTGGGGTGGAAATCATAGGCAAAACCGCAGCGAATATCGAATTGTCGCGGGCACAACGACAGATTGCTGAGCTCAATGAGAAGATTGCCGCCATGGAGATGTCGGCGACTAAGGCTCGGGACTTGGACACAAAACGTGCGCCTCAGGCTGACGTCGCTGCGAAGGCACTAGCTAGTGCCGTTTGCAAACTTGGAGTTGAGGAGCTGGGGTGGAATCCAGGAACAACATATCAGTACCGGTATCGGGGAGAAAAGGTTGATATGTGCGATCCTTGTGAAGGGCTTGCTGCTGGTGTCTCAGCGCTTTCAGGGGTGTCGCCGATTGCTGCATCTCACGGAATAGACGGCAACGGTCAACTCGTGCCGATGAGTGCGGTCACTTATAAATCCGCTGTCCCGAAAAAATGTCAGTAAGAATATTACATATTTTTCGAATGAGGGTTTGCGCTCCAAGTTATCAATTTGCCAGCCGCTTACGCAATAATCACAAGCGGACATCGCCACTCCGCAAGAAATCGAGCGGCACGACTTCTCGTCTGGGTCAAAAAGCGACGTCCGGAGAACGTGAGAGGGCATCGACAGGCGCGCGCGGTCTTGTCCGTTCAGCGGACACTGCTGAGTGATCCCGCTACGTCGTTTTGAGATTCAACTAAAGCGGAACGACCCCTGGCAAATCAAGCAATCGCTGACGGTCCGAGCCGCGCAAGAAGTGTGTCGACGGCGCGCGGGGCGGTGATGCGCCCGGCTTCGACATCGCGTTCGAGTTGGCGGCGAAGGGTTGCGAGTTCCGGCGTGGAGGTGACCAGCGCCAGCAACCGGTCCTGCAGCAAGGCGCGCATCCAGCCAACCGCCTGACGCCGGCGGCGGGCGGCAAATTCGTCGGTGGCGGCCATGGTCGAGCGGTGCGCTGATATCGTCGCCCACAGCGTATCGAGGCCGCCGTTGTCGCGCCCGGAGATGGTCAGCACTTTCGGCTGCCACACCGCGTCGGCTGCGGTGAAAATGTGCAACGCGGCGGTGTATTCGGCCGCTGCAGCCGTTGCGCGCCCGATGTTATCGCCGTCGGCCTTGTTAATGGCGACGATATCCGCCAGCTCGATGATGCCCTTCTTGATACCCTGCAAGTCGTCGCCGCCGCCGGACAGCAGCAATACGACGAACACATCGACCATGTCGGCGACGGCGGTTTCAGACTGGCCGACGCCGACCGTCTCGACGATCACCACGTCGAAGCCGGCTGCTTCGCATAACGCCAGGGTTTCCCGCGTTTTTTGCGCCACGCCGCCAAGCGTGCCCGATGTCGGCGAGGGTCGAATGAAGGCGTCGGGGCTTTGCGCGAGCCTGCTCATGCGCGTCTTGTCGCCGAGGATGGAGCCACCCGTGCGCGTCGAGGTCGGATCAACAGCCAGCACCGCCACCTTGTGACCGGCCGCCACCAGATTGATGCCGAGTTGGTCGATGGTGGTCGATTTGCCGACGCCAGGCACGCCGGTCAGGCCGATGCGATGCGCCCTGCCGGTTGCAGGCAGGACCGCCTGCAACAGCGCGTCGGCCGAGGCACGGTCGGCCGGACGATGGCTTTCGACGAGGGTGATGGCTTGGGCCAACACCGCGCGATCGCAGGCAGCCAGGCCGCGCGCGTACTCTTCGGTCGAAAGTCTGGGGCGCGATACGTGGTTGGTCGGCAAGGCGGCTCTCATCGGTGGGACATCATTGCTTGGCAAGGCTGTTGTAACTGCGTTCGAGCCCGGCCACCACATCCGCGATGGTGTAACCGTCCAGCACCCGCGCGCGGGCAGCACGGCCCAGCCGATGCCTGAGGCTGGCGTCGGCGGCCAAGGTCGCCAGTGCGTCGGCAAGCGCGTGGGCGTCGCCGGGCTGAACGATCAACCCCTCGGTTGCCGCGCGCACGAACCCGCGACAGCCGGGTACGTCGGTGACGATGGCGGCGCGGCCACAGGATGCTGCCTCCAACAACGCGCGCGGCAATCCCTCGCGGCCAAGCGCCGGCAGCACGAAAATTTCTGAACGCCTCCAAATGCCGGCCACATCGGTGGTGGGGCCGTGCCAGCGACCGTGCCCCAAGCGGTTCCAGGCTTCGAGTGCCGCCGGGTCGAGCGTATCGGGATTTTGCTGGTCGCAGGCACCATACAAGTCGATCGTAATGGGCACTTTGCGGTCGGCCAGCATGCCGGCGGCGGCCATCAGGATCTCGACGCCCTTGGGGCGGATCATGCGGCCGACGTAGGCAGCACGGCAGAGGCGGTCCTGGGACGGCGGCTGCAACGGAAACCGATCGGGATCGATACCTGCGCCTCCGAGGACCATCTGGCGATCGCCGGCGACGACGCCAGCCGACGCCAGATAGGCCAGATCCTCGGGATTTTCGACCAGCAGCCAACTGCCGCGCCGCCGCAGGGTGTGCGCCATCTGCTTGAGCACGAGCCAGCGCAGCAGGCGCACTTTCGGCGTCTCGGTGATGCCGAGGAAGCCGAGCCCGGTCAGATGCACGACGACATGCGGCACGGTGGCGAACCGGGCCGCCAAACCCCCGAGCATGATCGGTTTCATCGCGACCAGATGCAGCACGTCCGGCTTGAACTCACGGACGACGGCGGCGAGGCTGTGTGCGGATCGCAGCTCTTGTGCCGGCGCGACGGAGGCACGGTGATAATCGAAATCGAGGGTGCGTGCGCCGAGTGCCTCGATCTCGGCCAGCCGGCCCGATGACCGGGTGACGACCAGCACGACGTCGGCGAGCCGCACCAAGAGCGATATCAGCGGCTGGAAGTGCGACAGCGCGAACCAATCCTCGGTGACGCACAGCAGGATGCGTCCGAACAACTTGCCGCCGGTCGCGGAGGCGTTCGATCGCTGCGGCGGCAGGGCTGGCATGGGTTGGTCGTTCCGAAGATGGGGAGCGCAAGGCTTGGCTTAACTTTATTTGGGCCTCACGCGCTAGTCGCGCTCCGGCCGGGGCGGCGCTTGCGCCGACGCCGCGAGATGCGGCTACGTGCGGCTTTCGCCGCAATTTCGCTGCGCGTAGCCGCACCGACCTGCGGCTTGGCCTGATGTAGGCGAGTGCCGAAGCGCCCAGCAGCAAGCGCGCCGCGGCCGG
>JANXYD010000017.1 GCA_025350265.1 Hyphomicrobiaceae bacterium
TGATGTCCGTGCGCCAGGCGGGGAAAGTTTCAGCGGTCTGTGCCAGCGCTGCAGGCCGGCGCTCGAAGCGCTGGCGCAGCACGGCGGCCGCATCGCGGTGGTGGCGCACGCCGGTACGGTGCGGGCAGCGTTGGCACTGGCATTGGGATCGGCGGCGGCGGGCATGGCGTTCCAGATCGCGCCGCTGTCGTTGACGCATTTGACCGCGCGCGGCGGTTGCTGGTCAATCGCCACCGTCAACTGGACGCCGCGGCGTGGCCCACAATCGACGGAGGCGGTTTGAGTGGGCGACGCGGCGGTGATCATGCTGCTGGCGCTGGGCATTGATTGCGCGGTCGGCTGGCCGGACTGGGTGTTCGCGCGCATCGGCCATCCCGTGACGTGGATCGGGGCGCTGATCGGCGGATTGGACCGCGCTTGCAATCGCGACGGCGACAGCAACCTGACCCGGCGGGCGGCCGGGGTCGGCGTCGCAGTTGGCGTCATCGCAATCGCCGCCGGGGCGGGCTTGATTGCAACGCTGCTGCTGCCCGGGGGATGGCCGGGCCGCGTGCTGGCGGCACTTCTGGCATGGCCCCTGTTGGCCGCGCGTTCGCTGCATGATCACGTCGCAGCCGTGGGACGGCCGTTGGCTGTCGGCGATATCGCGGCTGCGCGGCAAGCGGTCGGCATGATCGTCGGTCGCGATCCCAGCACGCTGGATGCGGCTGGGGTGACCAGGGCGGCCATTGAAAGCCTCGCCGAGAATTGTGCCGACGGCATCGTCGCGCCGGTGCTGTGGGGCGTCGTGCTGGGGCTGCCGGGGATCGCCGCCTACAAGGCCATCAACACCCTCGATTCGATGATCGGACACCGGACCCCCCAGCATGAAGCGTTCGGCTGGGCCGCAGCCCGCATCGACGATCTGGCCAATCTCGCGCCGGCACGGTTGACGGGGCTGCTGTTCGCCGTCGTTTCAGGCCGACCGTGGGTTGCCTGCACGGCCATGCTGCGCGATGCGCCCCGGCACAGGTCGCCCAATGCCGGGTGGCCGGAGGCGGCGGTCGCAGGCGCGCTCGGCATCCGGTTGTCCGGACCGCGCATCTATGCGGGCCGCGTGTCGGCGGAACCCTGGGTCAACGACGGCGCGGCCGATCCGCAGGCGGCCGATCTTGCGGCGGCACTTGCACTCTACCGCGTGGTCATGCTGGTACTGGCGCTGCTGCTGGCACTGCCGGCGCTTATCTGAACTCAACTTGACGGAGCCTGCCATTCGCGACCACGGCGGCGATATCGACATGGCCATGGCGTGCCACGGCGGCACCGACTGGATCGACCTGTCGACCGGCATCAACCGGCAGCCCTACCCGTTGCCGCCGGTGCTGGCTGCGGCGTGGACGGACTTGCCGACGCGCGCTGCGATGGCTGGATTGCTCGCGGCCGGGCGCAGCGCTTACCGCACGTCGGCGGCGATCACGGCGGTGGCTGGCGCGCAGGCGGCGATCCAGCTGATCCCGCGATTGGCAACGCCCGGCCGTGCGCGCATTCTTCAACCGACCTACAACGAGCATGCGGCGGCGCTGGCCGCCTGCGGCTGGACGGTGGAGCCGGTTACGACGCTGGGCGCACTGGCCGGTGCCGACCTCGCCGTCGTCGTCAATCCCAACAACCCCGACGGCCAGACGTTCGCACCTGCCGCACTGCTGTCCGTTGCCGCCTCGGTCGGCCGCCTGGTGGTCGACGAAAGTTTCGCCGACGCGCGACCGCAGGCGTCGCTGGCATCCTCGATCGGTGGCGGCCATTCGATCCTCGTGCTGCGCTCTTTCGGCAAGTTCTACGGCCTCGCCGGTGTGCGGTTGGGTTTTGTGATCGGCCCGGAGGGTGACATCTGCCGGCTTGAGGACATGTCCGGCCCGTGGCCTGTTTCAGGCGCAGCGATCGCAATTGGCCGTCAGGCACTTGGCGATACGGACTGGCGCGATGCGACGATTGCGCGGTTACGCGTCGATGCCGAGCGGCTCGACGGCCTCGCCGCTGCCACCGGTTGGTCGCTTGTCGGCGGCACCGAGCTGTTCCGCCTTTATGACACGCCGAGTGCGCCGAATGCACAGTCGCTGCTCGCGCGCCGCCAAATCTGGTCGCGCCGGTTTCCCTATTCCGACCGCTGGCTGCGCCTGGGCCTGCCGGGTTCAGCGATGGAATGGGATCGACTTGATCAAGCGCTTGGAGACTGACATGTAAGCCTGATGGACTTCACCCGACCCGAGGCCGAACTTCTCACGCGCATTCTGCACTGGCGCCGCGATGTCCGTTCGTTTCGTACCGAGCCAATCGACGAGGCCGTTATCGAACGGCTGCGCGCGGCGATGGATCTGGCACCGTCCGTCGGCAACGCGCGGCCCTGGCGCGTGCTGCGGGTCGAGACGCCCGCTCTGCGCCGCCGCGTGCGCGACGAGTTCGCCCGCTGCAACAGGGCGGCCGCCGAGGCCTATGATGGCGACCGGCAAACGGCTTATCTGCGCTTAAAACTCGCCGGCCTCGATGCTGCCCCGGTGCAGCTTGCCGTTTTCTGCGTCACCAACCCCACCGAAGGCCATGGCCTCGGCCGGCAAACAATGCCGGAAACGCTGCGGCAGTCGACGGCGATGGCGGTGCACACGCTGTGGCTGGCTGCACGCGCCGAAAATATCGGGCTGGGCATGGTTTCCATTCTCGATCCCGGCACCATGGCGCACGTGCTCGCGGTTCCCGCCGACTGGGAATTTGCGGCCTATCTGTGCCTCGGCCATCCGGAAGCCACCGACGACACGCCGCTGCTGCACCGCGCCGGCTGGCAGGAAAACACCCCGACCACATGGGACGAACGCTAATCGCGTCCGATTGACTATCCCCGGCGTCGCTGCCATCACTGCTTGCGACGGTTCCCGGCGTTTGAAAAATCGTTGGGATGAAAAGGGAATGCGGTGAGGTGCAGCCGATAGGCACCAAAACCGCAACTGCCCCCGCAACTGTAAGCGGCTAGCTGCCCCGTGAGTGCCACTGGCCTTGATTTGGCTGGGAAGGTTCGGGAGATGCGACGATCCGCAAGTCAGGAAACCTGCCGTCGAATGTCGGTCTAAATCCATCAACCACCGTCGGGGAAGACGGCAAGGAGAACAACCCAATGCACATCGAACCTGGACTTGTAGACGGCACCAAAATTGTCCTCAGTTATGCAACCGCCGCCGCCGCCGGCGGCGTCGCCTTGAAATCGATCGTGAGTTCGCTCGGCGAAAAAGGCCCCGTCTCGCTGGCGATCCGCAGTTTGATCGCAACGATCGGCGTTTTCGTCTTCTTCGAAGTGATGCCGCATTTCCCGATCGGCGTATCGGAGGTGCATTTGATTCTCGGTTCGACGTTGTTTCTCATCCTCGGCGGCGCGCCGTCGGCGATCGGGTTGGCGCTCGGGCTACTCGTGCAGGGCTTGTTCTTTTCGCCGACCGATCTGCCGCAATATGGCATGAACGTCACGACGCTGCTGGTGCCGTTGTTTGGGTTGCAGATGCTGGCCAAGCGGATCATCGCGCCCGGCACCGCTTACGTGGATCTGCAGTATCGGCAGGCACTCACGCTTTCCACAGCCTTCCAAGGCGGGGTCGTCGCCTGGGTGGCATTCTGGGCCATCTACGGCAACGGTCTGGGTGCGCAAAACCTCGCGTCGATCGCCACCTTCGGTGCCGCCTACATGTCGGTCGTGCTGGTCGAGCCGCTGATCGATCTGGCCGTGCTGGCTGCCGCCAAGACGCTGCGCCCTCTGCTCGACGGCTCCTCGCTGGTCGGCGCCCGGCTGTTTCAGGCGGCGTGATAAATCGCTGCGGACCAGTTCAGTGCTAGGGTCGTTCCGGTTTTAGTTGAATCGCGGAACGACCCTAGCTCCTTGTTTTGTCGTGCTTCTTATCGGAAAACCGCTCACACTTTATCCGGAAGCACTCTAAACGACGCGGCCCGAGCAACGGGCCGCGTTTT
>JANXYD010000051.1 GCA_025350265.1 Hyphomicrobiaceae bacterium
CACGTCGGCATCTTCGGCGGCGTACTCCGTCGCCTTGTCGATGGGGACGCCGGCGAATGACTTGTCGGCTTTTTTCGCACCCAGCGCATTGGCAATGACGGTGTCGAAGTTGATCGGACGGTGGCCGAGGTGGCGCTCGGAAAGTGCGTCCATGCCGTGCAGGCCGCGCCCGCCGTCGAGCACATACGACATCAGCATCGTGTCGTCGAAACTCCTGATGCCAACGTCATAACGCGACAGCACCAGCGCGTCGTACTTGAGGTTCTGCCCGATCTTGAGCACGGACGCGTCTTCGAGCAGCGGTTTCAACTGCGCGAGTGCCTCCTTGATATCGATCTGTCCAGGCAGCAAGCCACTGCCGCCGAACAGATCGCCCGCGCCACCATTGTGCGCCAGTGGCACGTAGCAGGCTTTGCCCGGTGCCGTCGCCAGCGAGAAGCCGACCAGTTCGGCGCGCATGGCATCGAGGCTTGTGGTCTCGGTATCGAAGGCGACGCGACGGGTAGCCGTTGCATCCGCGATCCATGCGGCAAGGCGCGTCGCATCCCCAACCGTTTCATAGGTCGTCACGTCGATTTTAGGCAGGCGGGCGGCTTCGAACGCGTGGGCTGCTGCGGCGACAGCGCCACTCGACGTAGGCCCCGTCGCATCGGCCGGCGCTTTGGCGCGGACACTCTCGCCGACCGAGCGCTGCAAGGGTTGCGGCACATCGACCTTGAGCGCTTCGGCGACGCGTTTGGTCAGCGAGTTGAATTCCATCAGCTGCAGGAAGCCGAGCATGGCAGCAGCGCTCGTCGGCTGCACACCGAGCTTGTCGAGGCTGGCGACCACCGGTACGTCCTGCTTCAACCGCACCAGATCGCGCGAAATGCGCGCCTGCTCGGCGAATTCGATCAGCTTTTCGCGGCGCTTGGGCTGCTTGATTTCGCCGGCGCGTGCCAGCAGACTGTCGAGGTCGCCATATTCTTTGATCAGCTCGGCCGCTGTCTTGATGCCGATGCCCGGCACCCCCGGCACGTTGTCGACCGAATCGCCGGCCAGCGCCTGCACGTCGATGACGCACTTCGGCTCGACGCCGAATTTTTCGACCACCTCGTCGTGGCCGATGATCTTGTTCTTCATCGTGTCGAGCATGCCGATGCCGGGCCCGACGAGTTGCATCAGATCCTTGTCGGACGACACGATCGTCACGTCCGCGCCGGCAGCCTGCGCCTGCACGGCATAAGTCGCGATGATGTCGTCGGCCTCGAAGCCGTCCTGCTCGATGGAGGCAATGTTGAACGCAGTCACCGCGTTGCGGATGAGCGGGAACTGCCGCACCAGCTCTTCCGGCGCGGGCGGGCGATGCGCCTTGTACTGTGGATAGATGTCGTTACGAAACGTCGCGCGGCCGGCGTCGAAGATGACCGCGATGTGGGTCGGCCCGCGCGAAGTACGGCTCTCCTGTACCAGCTTCCACAGCATGGCGCAAAACCCGTGCACCGCGCCGACCGGCAGACCGTCAGACGGCCGGGTCAGCGGCGGCAGCGCGTGGAAGGCGCGGAAAATATAACCGGAGCCGTCGATCAGATACACGTGGCTGCCCTTGCCCACCGGCACTGGATCGCCAGCGGGAAGTGAAACATGCAGCGCTTGCGGCACGTCGCGGATGGGTGTGTCGGTCAGGCTCGGTGTATCGGTCATGGCCTGTTTATAGCGAGATCATCAGCGGCGGTCGATTGGCAGCGCAACCGAATACGGCATGGTGCCAGCCCAGCCACACCAGTGGAACAGACAGCAAACATTACCGTTTCACTACAGACTGTGCCGCAGCTCGTTCGGTCGTAACGCATGCTCGCTCAACGACCGCGCGCGTCTCGTTCCCATACCCCAGTCGCTTCCCGTGATCGCGACGACGACGCATACGAAGCTGATAGCAACGCGCTTTTCGCGCGTGCTATGAGTTGCTTTCCTTCCTCAGCCCGAGCGAGGCCCGGATGCCCAATAAAACCCATCATTATCAGGCCAGCATCGAATGGACTGGCAATCGCGGCAGCGGCACGGCCAATTATCGCGCTTATGGCCGCGAGCACGTCATTCGCATGGACGGCAAGCCGGACATTCGCGGTTCGTCCGATCCGGCGTTTCGCGGCGATGCCGACCGACACAATCCCGAGGAGATGCTGGTGGCCGCATTGTCTACCTGCCACATGCTCTGGTATCTGCATCTGGCGGCGGAGGCGGGCGTGGTGGTGACGGCCTATATCGACCGCGCGACTGGCACGATGGCCGAGGATGCCGTGCGCGGCGGCTATTTCACCGAGGCGATAGTGCATCCGCGCGTAACCATCACCGCTGCCAGCAACGCAGCACGGGCGGCCGAATTGCACGATATCGCGCACAAGAAATGCTATATCGCCAACTCCGTCAACTTTCCGGTGCACTGTCAGCCGCTGATCATTTCGGAGTGACGCGATGACCGGCGACGATGACGTTCACAACCGCGACGGCGCAGTCCCACAGCCACCCACGGGCGCGACGCCGAGTTGGGCGGTGCTGATGACGCAAACGCACCGGGACGCCTACGCGGCCGAAAATCTGGTCCGGCAAGGGTTCGCCGTCTATCAACCGCAAGTGCTGAAGCGCATCGCGCATGCCCGCCGGGTACGGGAATTGCCGCGCCCGTTGTTCGCCGGCTATATGTTCGTCGAAGTCGATCCGCGGACGGCACGTTGGCGTGCCTTGAATGGCACGTTCGGCGTGCGGGGCGTGCTACGCGCCGGCGGGCAACCGGCTCTGCTGTCGGGCCAGTTTATCGATGCGCTGCGGGCACGCGAAATCGGCGGTCTGATAACCCGGCCGGTTTCACCGTTGGTGGTCGGCGATACCATTCGCGTTGTACGCGGCCCGTTCGAAGGCACGATCGCCAGAATCCTCGACGTCGATGACCGCGATCGCGTGGTGATTTTGCTCGACCTGCTGCAGCGTCCGGTCACCGCGCCCTTCGCGCTGTCGATGGTCACCAGACACGAGTTGGCGCAGCCGGTGCCACCCAGGCGGTCTTAAAGATGGCCTGCCGCGCATGCAAACTCACTCGGCGACTGCGGCCGTGATCTTCAAGTCGTCAAACCACGCGATACCGGTGATGAACTGCTCGGAGGACGACCGCGCGGCATGCACCAGCCTGACCGTTTGCGCGCGACAATTTTCGGCAGGCACCTTGAAGCTTGCGGAAAAATTCTGCCAGAGGCGCTCGGTGCCCAGAAACGCCTGGTGGCCGATCGGATCGCCCTCTATCCCCACGCACGCAATCTGCCATTCGAGGGGGCGACGCCCGTTGAGTTCGCCGCGGAACTTGCCGGTCAGAGTATAAGTGCCAGGTGCCAGCAAAATCATCTCGGAAACACTGCCGAAATCCACCCGGCCCACTGTGAATTCGATGCGCAGCGCCTGCTTGCCGACCACATCCGGACCCGCCGTCATCTCGGTCAACACACCCGCGCCCGTGTTGAGCGTCCAATCGAACGGTCCACCGATCGAGGCGTGATCAAAACCGCCGTTGTAAAGCATACCCGCGCGCGCCAACTGACTTTCATCGAGCGACTGCAGCCAAGCATAGTAGGCGAGCTCATAAAGTTTACGGTTCTCGAGAAAACGAAGATAGGGCTGAAAATCAGTAGGTTTGGCGGGCGCGGACGTATCATGCAGGCCAGTGAGCAGGATCAACGGCAGGCGCGCATCGGTCACCGCGTTCGGCAGGACTGCGAAGAACTCGGCTCGCCAACGCGGATTGGTTGCCAGCAACTCCTGCAACGCCGCGCGACCCTTTGTGGTGGCCGCGAGGCTGGCAAGCACGGGCGCAACGGGTTGGCTCAAGGCGCGCGTCGAAAGCAGCGCATCGGCATACCTTATCACAACAGGCACATCACCGGCGGTGTAAGCGCGAGACAACAGCCAAAGCAGCGCCGGCGTCTCCTGACGTGACAAATGTGCAGCCCCCGTCATCAACGCGTCGGCGCCGAGATCATCGCCCTCGGCGCTCGCCAGTTGGCCAAGAATACGCAGCGCCGTCGGATTGACCGGGGCTGCCGCTATCGCCGCCACGGCCCAGCGCTTGAGCTGGTCTTTGTCGACGGACGGACTGTCCGACTTAGCGCCGTTAAGCGAGGCCTGGCGGGCACGCATGAGGCCATCCGCCGCATCCGACGCAAGCGCCAACAGCACCTGCGGATCATCAGGTGCAAGTGAGCGGGCGAGATCGGGAGAAGCCGTCACGAGATAAGCGACCAGCGTGCGCGTTACGATCTGCCAGGAAATAAAAAGTGCCAGCGCGCCGATTGCGAGCGGTCTGAATGCGAGCGTCGATCTCATGGTCAGCGTCCCCCCTGGTCGTTCGTGTGGCGTTGCAGCAGCGGCGCGGCGTGTCTTGGCTACGGCAGTAGGCAGTAGTGAGGCAGCAGGTTTTCGTTCCCCCGTGCGCGGGAACCGGGAAGTGCGTCCCCCGGCCGGCAGCGTCAGAACGGTTTCAGGATGGTGGCGACGGGCAGCGCCTTGACGAAATTGTTGAAGGCTTCCTTGCCGGGCGAGGTGTCGACCACGATCAGGTCGCCGGCGACGATGTCGGGATCGGCGGCCTTGCCCGAGCGGATGTCGTCGATCTCGTAGCGGGTGGCTGCGCGCTTGCCCGCGGCATCCGAGCCCTGGTGGAACACGGCGATCGAACTCGACGCGGTGTTCTGGTCCATGCCCTCGGACATCGCGACGGCCTGCATCAGCGTGGTGCGGCCGCGCAGGGGATAGACGCCCGGTTTTTTCACCGCGCCCTCGACGGTAATGCGCTGGCTGTTGAATTCCTTGACGAAAACCGTCACCTGCGGCGATTGCAGATATTTCGCGCCGAGCTTCTGGGTAAGTTCGCGCTCGACGTCCTGGGCGGTGCGACCGACCGTCGGCACCTCGCCGACCAACGGCAGGTTGACCGAGCCGTTCTCCGCCACCTGCACCGTTTTCGAAAGCTCCGGCACCTTGAACACCGACACCTCCAGCACGTCCAGCGGGCCGATCTTGTAGCCGGGGTTGCCCGGCGTTATCGCCGCCACCACCTGCAC
>JANXYD010000168.1 GCA_025350265.1 Hyphomicrobiaceae bacterium
CGAGACGCTTCAGCCGGTCGCGCGACGCACTGTCGGATTCTTTCTTCAGCGCCTCGCGCTCGATCTTCAGCTGGATCAGGCGGCGATCGGTTTCGTCGAGCGCTTCGGGCTTGCTGTCGACCTGCATGCGCAGCCGCGATGCCGCTTCGTCCATCAGATCGATGGCCTTGTCGGGTAGAAAGCGATCGGTGATGTAGCGATGCGACAGCGTGGCGGCCGCGACCAGCGCGTTGTCGGTGATGCGGACGCCGTGGTGCAGTTCGTACTTTTCCTTCAAGCCACGCAAAATCGAAATCGTATCTTCTACCGTCGGTTCGGAAACGAAAATCGGCTGGAAGCGGCGCGCAAGGGCCGCATCCTTTTCAATGTGCTTGCGATATTCGTCGAGCGTTGTCGCACCGACGCAATGCAGTTCGCCACGCGCCAACGCCGGCTTGAGCATGTTGGACGCATCCATCGCCCCTTCGCCTTTTCCGGCTCCGATGATGGTATGCAATTCGTCGATGAACAGGATGATGCCGCCGGCTGCCGCCTGCACTTCCGACAGCACCGCCTTCAAGCGCTCCTCGAACTCGCCACGATACTTAGCCCCCGCCACCAGCGAGCCCATGTCGAGCGACAGCAAGCGCTTGTCCTTCAGACTCTCCGGCACATCGCCTTTGACGATTCGCAGCGCCAATCCTTCGGCGATCGCAGTCTTGCCGACACCTGGCTCGCCGATCAGTACCGGGTTGTTCTTGGTCCGGCGCGATAGCACCTGGATCGTGCGGCGAATTTCTTCGTCACGGCCGATGACCGGATCGAGCTTGCCTTCGGCGGCGGCGGCCGTGAGATCGCGCGCGTAGCGTTTCAAGCTGTCGTAATTGTTTTCAGCGGTCGGGGTATCGGCGGTACGGCCCTTGCGAATGTCGTTGATGGCGGCGTTGAGCGCCTGCGCGGTCACGCCCGCAGCCTTCAGGGTCGCGCTGGTTTCGGCACTCGGCTCCATCGCCAATGCCAGCAGCAGTCGCTCTACGGTGACGAACTTGTCGCCGGCTTTTTCCGCGATCTTTTCCGCCTGTTCGAATACCTTGCCGAGCTCGGGGGCCATGTAGACTTGTCCGGCCCCGCCGCCGCTGATCTTTGGACGCCGGGCGATGGCGCGTTCGTTGGCTGCATAAACGTCAGCGCGCCTGCCACCGGCGCGTTCGATCAGACCGGAGGCCAAGCCTTCCGGATCGTCGAGAAGCACCTTGAGCAGATGGTCGGCACCGAGTTGCTGATGCCCTTCGCGCTGCGCCAGCGACTGGGCGGCCTGAATGAAACCCTTGGCGCGCTCTGTATAAAGTTCGAGATTCATGGCTATTGTCTCCCACCTGCGCGGCCCCGCCCCGAAGCGACGGTTCCTGCTGTCTACGTAACGCCGTCGACCGACAATTTGATCAAACGCAAATCTTACGCACCCCCTTACGGCAGTGCTGGTCGATAGATGGTGACCAGCCGCCTGAATAAAAGGGTTTCACCCGGCTTTTGATGACGGCGGGCGGCTAAATTTTAATCAGCCGTCTAAAATTTCGGCCAGGTTCGCTCGTGCTTTCGGTTTCCTGCGGCGCTCGAGCGCGTCAAGCTGCCAGCCATACCTGCGGATCGGGGAGCGACAATGACGAACGCACAAGCAACCATGGCAATGACGTCGATCCCACGAACCGCATCAGCCACGCGCTGGCTGCAACTGCTGCTTGGCTTCATCATCATGATGACCATCTCCAGCCCGCAGTACGTGTGGACGCTTTTCACCGCCTCGTTCCAGAAATCGACCGGCGCGCTGTTGTCGGAAGTGCAGTGGACGATCACCATCCTGATCGTCATCCAAACCTGGCTGTCGCCAGTGCAAGGCTGGCTGGTCGACCGCTTCGGACCGAAAGCGCTGATCGGGCTCGGTGCGATGCTGAGCGGGATCGGCTGGATGGCGTCGTCGTACGTGACGACACTGTGGGGCTTGTATGCGACATACGGCCTGATCTGCGGCATCGGCACCGGTATCGTCTACATCGGCATCGTCGGGCTGATGGTGAAGTGGTTTCCAGATCGCCGGGGGTTTGCAGCCGGCGTCGTGGCGGCCGGCTACGGGTTTGGTGCGATCTTCACCACGTTTCCGATTGACGACATGATCAAGTCGGCGGGGCATCAGCAGACGCTGTTCGTGTTCGGCACCATTTTCGCGATCGTCGGCTTCCTGGCGGCGATGATGTTGCGGGCACCGACCG
>JANXYD010000120.1 GCA_025350265.1 Hyphomicrobiaceae bacterium
CATCAGCTGGCAACAGCTGCGACTGATCGATCTTCCAGGGGCGAAAGTGCTTGCTCATGGCACGAACTTGAATCAGACTCGTCCCCAATTGAACAGCGACTACTCAGACAGGCTCCTAGACGCAGGTCTTACACGATGGAAGCGTTGGTGATAGTTTGTGACCACGCCATCACAGCCCCGATTTTCGCCCAGGATATCACCATGCAAGACACACCCCCCAGCGCCGCCAAATCTGCTCCCAGCATCCCTTACGACTGGACCGATCCGTTCGATCTCGACGGACAGTTGAATGAGGACGAGCGCGCCATTCGCGACACCGCGCGCGCCTACGCGCAGGACAAGCTGCTGCCGCGCGTTACAGAGGCATATCTCAACGAGCATACCGATCGCGCGATCTTCGACGAGATGGGTGCGCTCGGTCTGCTCGGCATCACGGTGCCGGAAAAATACGGCTGTGCCGGAGCGAACTATGTTTCCTACGGCCTGGTAGCCCGCGAGATTGAGCGCGTCGACAGCGGCTATCGCTCGATGAACTCGGTGCAGTCGTCGCTGGTGATGTATCCGATCTATGCCTACGGCTCGGAAGCACAGCGCATGAAATATCTGCCGAAGCTGGCGAGTGGCGCGTGGGTGGGTTGCTTCGGACTGACCGAACCGGACGCGGGCTCTGATCCCGGCGGCATGAAGACACGCGCCGAAAAGGTCGCCGATGGTTATCGCATCAGCGGATCAAAAATGTGGATATCAAACGCGCCGTTCGCAGACGTGTTCGTGGTGTGGGCCAAGAGTGCTGCGCACGACAACCAGATCCGCGGCTTCATTCTTGAGAAGGGCATGAAGGGGTTGAGCGCGCCGAAGATCGGCAAGAAGCTGAGCCTGCGCGCGTCGACCACCGGCGAGATCGTGATGGACGGCGTCGTCGTCGGCGAGGACGCGCTGCTGCCCAACGTATCAGGTTTGTCTGGCCCGTTCGGCTGTCTCAACCGCGCGCGCTACGGCATTTCGTGGGGCGTGATGGGGGCCGCCGAAGATTGCTTCGCACGCGCACGGCAATATACACTCGATCGCAAGCAGTTCCGCCGGCCGCTGGCGCAGACGCAGTTGATCCAGAAGAAGCTCGCCGACATGCAGACTGAAATCGCGCTCGGCCTGCAGGGGTCGTTGCGCATCGGCCGCCTGCTCGACGAACATAAGCTCGCCACCGACGCCATCTCGATCATGAAGCGCAACAACTGCGGCAAGGCATTGGACATCGCCCGCATGGCGCGCGACATGCACGGCGGTAACGGCATCTCGGCTGAATATCATGTCATGCGCCACGCTGCCAATCTCGAGACGGTCAATACCTACGAGGGCACGCACGACGTTCACGCGCTGATCATCGGCCGCGCGATCACCGGCCTGCAGGCCTTTTTCTGAGTTCGCAGTGTTCTTTTCCAGCGCGCTTGTATTCAGAAAACCTACAGGTGCTTGGCTTTAATTCGGCTCATACCAGCGAGCACCTTGATATTAAGGGATGACCCGATGACGATCATCGATTCACAGGTTCACGCCTATGAAGCGAATACACCGAAGCGACCGTGGCACAGCGTGCCGAACTGGCCCGATCATGTGACCGGCGACGAGATGGTGGCGGCGATGGACAAGGTGGGTGTCGACGGCGCGATCTTCATTTCCGCCTTTTCCATGTACCAGTACGACGCCAGCTATGCGGTGGAGGTGCAGCGGGCGCACCCCAATCGGTTGGCTCTCGTCAAGCCGGTCGACCCCGACGATCCGGCAGTCGAGGACATCATTGCCGATTGGAAAAAGACGGCGGGCGCGGTGGGTGTCCGCATCATTCTGACCAAGGAAGCGAACCGCGATCCGCACGACCCGCGTCTCGACCGCATCCTTCGCGCGGCGGTGCGGTACGATTTTCCAGTCAACATCCTATGCTGGGACAACGTGGACGCGGCAACGATCTTGATCGATCGCCACCCCGATACACGCTTCATCATCGACCATCTCGGCCTACTGCAGCCACGCACGCCGCCCGCGCCCGCCCAGCCTTGGGTCGAGTTGCCAAAGGTGTTGGAGCTGGCCAAGCGCGCGAACGCGATCATAAAGGTGAGCGGGGCGTGCACTCTGTCCCGAGAACCGTATCCGTACCCCGACATCTGGGACCCTTTGGCGCGCGTGTTCGACGCGTGGGGCATCGACCGCTGCTTGTGGGGCACGGACTGGACCCGGGCGTTCGCGGTGGTCAACTACGAGCAGGCCGTCAAACCGTTCGTCGTCACCGACCGGCTCAACGACAGCGAGCGCGCGATGCTAATGGGGGGCGCGTGCGCCAAAGCCTACGGCTGGTCGCCGACGCGGGGCACAGGGGGTTGATCGCGGGCCAGCGTGAACGTTGGAATTCAACGGTAAGTGCTTGCGAGCAATGGTGCCCGGGGCTGGAATTGAACCAGCGACACTGCGATTTTCAATCGCATGCTCTACCAACTGAGCTACCCGGGCATCTCGCGAAACGAATGGGAACCAACTGTCACCCGGCGCTGCGAAGTGGTCGCCTTATAGGAGCTGGAAAGCCGACTGTCCAGACGTGACATTTAAGGCAGAATGTTTTGAGCAAGACCAACACCTGTGGGTCGGAAATGCCGGGCGCTGCCGGAGATAGGGCCGTGCTTCGCGTTGACAAGGGGGGTGCCGCTCCTTATCTCTGCGATGCCCCACGGTCGATGCATCTGCGCCGACCCGGGGTGGCTATGCCGTGGCTATGCTGGATATGCTCGCACGATTTCAGGTCGGGCAGGGTTTTGTTCACAATGGCTGTTTTGCTATTCCTAACAGTGAGATGAGGCATTGCGCCTCACCATCGCCGAGGTCGGGTGGCAAGGCGTAAAGCCGGTTGTTAGCGCATGAGATATTGCGCGCGATGGCGTTTTAACCAACGGTTTGCCCGTTTGGTCCGCCGTCGTTGCTGTGCCCGAAGCTGAGCACCGGATCGCCATGGTCTGGTAAGGATCTTGCTACCCATGCTGTCCATCAACACGATCGCCGCGAAAATTTTCGGAACCACGAACGATCGCAAGATCAAAGCTTATCGCCCCGTCGTCGTGGCGATCAATGCCCTTGAGGACGAGGTCAAGGCGCTGAGCGACGATGCACTGCGCGCCCGCACCGCAGCAATGAAAGAGCAGTTCGCGCAAGGTGCAACTTTGAAGGACCTGCTGCCGGCGGCGTTTGCGACGGCGCGGGAGGCGGCGCGACGCTCGCTTGGACAGCGCCATTTCGACGTGCAGTTGATGGGCGGTATGGTGCTCAACGACGGCGATATCGCCGAAATGAAGACCGGCGAAGGCAAGACGCTGGTGGCGACGCTGGCGGTCTATCTCAACGCGCTGACAGGTAAGGGCGTGCACGTCATCACGGTGAACGACTATCTGGCCAAGCGCGACGCCGATTGGATGGCGAACGTCTATAACTTCCTAGGGCTCAGCGTCGGCTGCATCGTGCATGGGCTTGACGACGATCAGCGCCGCGCCGCTTACGCCTGCGACGTAACCTACGGCACCAACAACGAATACGGCTTCGATTATCTGCGCGACAACATGAAAATGCGCACGACGGACATGGTGCAGCGCGGCCATGCGTTCGCCATTGTCGACGAGGTCGACAGCATTCTCGTCGACGAGGCCCGCACCCCGCTAATCATCTCCGGTCCGGTCGAAGATCGCGCCGAACTCTACATGGCCGTCGACGCGTTGATGCCTAAGCTCGGGGCCGAACACTTCGACCTGGATGAAAAGCAGCGGCAGGTTTCGCTGACGGAAGCTGGCAACGAATATCTCGAACACTTGCTGCGCGAGCTGGATATGCTGCGCGGCGAAAGCCTGTATGACATTGAGAACGTCTCTATCGTGCATCACATCAATCAGGCGCTCAAGGCGCACAAGATGTTTCAGCGCGACAAGGATTATATCGTCAAGGACGACCAGGTCATCATCATCGACGAATTCACCGGTCGCATGATGCAAGGCCGGCGCTATTCCGAAGGCCTGCATCAGGCGCTCGAAGCGAAGGAAAAAGTTGAAATTCAGCCTGAAAACCAAACGCTGGCGTCGATCACCTTCCAGAACTATTTCCGCCTCTACGACAAGCTCGCGGGCATGACCGGCACGGCGTCGACCGAAGCTAACGAGTTCATGGACATCTATGGCCTGGACGTCGTCGAAGTGCCCACCAACCTCGATATCTCGCGCATCGACGAGCACGACGAGGTCTATCGGACGTTCAAGGAGAAATCGCGCGCCATCGTCGCCGAGATCGCCGACTGCCACCGTCGCGGCCAACCGGTGCTGGTCGGCACGACGTCGATCGAAAAAAGCGAAATGCTGTCGGCGTTGCTCAAGGACCGCGCATTCATGCGCGACCTCGTGACGTACATCAGGACCTTCGCCGGCATCGCGGAAGGTGCCAAGGCCGACGCGTTGGAACCCGTCAAGTCCGAGGCGAAGGGCATCAAGGATTACATCGGCCTTGGCGCGGGCGATGCGCCGGGAGCAAACGTCGATCAGGAGATGCGCACCCAATTGGCAGGCGTGGTCGAGCATCTGGAGGCATTGATCGCGGGCAAGAACCAGGACGAACTTATTCCGCATCATGTCTTGAACGCGCGGTTCCATGAGCAGGAAGCCTCGATCATCGCGCAGGCCGGTGTTCCCGGTGGCGTTACGATCGCCACCAACATGGCCGGTCGCGGGACTGATATTCAGCTTGGTGGCAACGTCGATTTCCGCGTGCGCGCCTGGCAGAACGCGAAAGAGGAAGAGCAAGCGCATCCGACGGAGGATGAGGTCGCCGCACAACGCGAGGTGATTGCGGCCGATGTCGCCGAGAAAAAGCGGATGGCGCTGGCTGCCGGCGGCCTTTACGTCATCGGCACCGAACGCCATGAGAGCCGCCGCATCGACAACCAGCTGCGAGGTCGCTCGGGGCGTCAGGGCGATCCGGGCCGTTCGAAGTTCTATCTCAGTCTCGAAGACGATCTGATGCGCATTTTCGGCTCCGAGCGCATGGACAAAATGCTGCAGTCTCTGGGCTTGCAGGATGGAGAGGCGATCACCCATCCGTGGATCAACAAGGCGCTCGAAAAGGCACAGCAGAAAGTCGAAAACCGCAACTTCGATAGCCGCAAGTACGTGCTGAAATACGACGACGTCATGAACGACCAGCGCAAGGCGATCTTCGATAGGCGTCTGGAATTGATGGGCTCTGAAGACGTGTCCGACGAGGTGACGGCCTACCGCCATCAGATCGTGCACGAGTTCGTGTCCGCCCACATTCCTGAAAATGCCTATGCCGAGCAATGGAAGACGGCAGAGCTGAAAGAAGAGATGAGCCGCGTGTTCGATCTCGATTTGCCGATCGCCGATTGGGCCAAGGAAGAGGGTATCGCCGACGAAGCGATCCGTGAACGCATCCTTCATGCCGTCGATGAGAAAGCTGTGATGAAGGCCGAAGAAGTCGGCCCGGAAAACATGCGGCAAATCGAGAAGATGGTGCTGTTGCAGACGCTGGATCATCTTTGGCGCGAGCATCTGGTCACGCTCGAGCATCTGCGGCAGGTTATCGGGTTCCGTGCCTATGGCCAGCGCGACCCGGTCAACGAGTACAAGAGCGAGAGCTTCCATCTGTTCGAAGGCATGTTGAGCAAGTTGCGTGAGGCCACCGTCGGGCAACTCATGCACGTGCAGCTGTCGCCAGAAGAGCATGTGCCCTCGGTCGACGATCTCGAATTGCCGGCAATGGAAGCGCACCACGAAGATCCGTTTACAGGCACCGACGAGTTCCAGATGGCCAACGCGGCGCTCGCCGCGGAAGGTCGCGCTCCGGTGCAACTACTCGAACGGCGGGCACCGGCGGTCCTGCGCAAGCCCGACGACGGTGTTGATCCTCAAGACCCCAGCACTTGGGGGCGGGTCGCCCGCAACCAACCGTGTCCCTGCGGTTCCGGCAAAAAATACAAACACTGCCACGGCAAGCACGGATGAACTGAGACGGCACATTTTGCGTTAAGTTTGGATCGTGCCGAAAATATCAACCTGTACATCATGGAGAATTGCATGGCCGCTCACACCATCAAACCCCTCGTCACCGCCGTCGCCAACTCCACCGGCGGTCGCAACGGACATTCGGAAACCACCGACAAGTCCGTCAGCGTCAATCTTTCCGTGCGCAAGGAAATGGGCGGGCCCGGCCTGCCTAATACAACAACGCCTGAGCATTTGTTCGCCGCCGGATACGCCGCCTGTTTCGGCGGCGCATTGGATTTCGTTGCCAAGCAACACAAGAAGGACGTGTCCGGTGCCGTCGTTACGTGTGAAACTTCGGTTGGCCCACGCGAGGGCGGGGGCTTCGGCATTTCGGTGAAAATGCATGTGAAGTGCCCAAATCTGAGCACTGCGGAAGCTGAAGCCCTGGTGCACGAGACGCATGAAAAAGTGTGCCCGTATAGCCACGCGACGCGCGGCAATATCGACATGCAAGTTGAAGTGGAAGGGAGATAGATTTGCCGTGCTGTGACTTGTCACGCTCGCAGTTGCGTGGCACGTCACGATCATGATCGGCGTTTTTGATTCAGGTCACGGCGGACTGACAGTGTTCCGGGCGCTTGTCGAGCGGTTTCCCGAGCTGGATTTTATGTATCTCGGCGATCACGCTAACGTGCCTTACGGCAACAGGCCATCATCGGAAGTCGTCGACCTCACTCGCGCCGGCGTCGAGTTATTGTTTCAGCGCGGCGCCAAGCTGGTGCTGCTGGGGTGTAACACCGCCACCTGCGTGGCGGCGCGCACCTTGCAACAGGATTGGTTGCCGCAGTCGAAATGGACGGGACGCAACATACTCGGCATCGTCGCGCCGACAGTCGAGGCCGCAACGCAAACCCCCTGGGCGGTCGCAACCCCGCAATATCCGCAAAAATACAATACTGACGTGATCGCCGTTTTCGGCACTATGCGCACGATCAATTCGTTCGTCTACCCGGAGGAAATCCGCAAGCGCTGCCCGCGTGCGACGGTCGTGCAACAAATCTGCTCCGATCTTGTCGCAGCGATCGAAACGGCGCGGCCGGAGGCGGACCTGGAGGTGATCGTGAAGCGCGGCGTCGACGGCCTGTTGGCACAAACAGGGGGACAGCCGCCGCATCGCGCCATTCTTGGCTGCACGCATTTTCCGCTGGTTGAACATCTGTTCCGCCGGCATTTGCCACCCTTCACGCGGCTTTTGTCCCAACCCGAAATCGTCGTCGACAGCTTCGAAGACTATTTGGCGCGCCGGCCACACTATGCGATTTCGGCCGGGCCCCGCCGCGGACCCTGCCTACTGACGACGGGCGATCCCAAAGCGATCACGCGGACGGGCCGGGTATTCTGGCCGGCAGTGCCGGATTTCGAAGTCAGCGCCATTCGATAAGCATGGCCGCGCCGGCACGCATGTGCCACCC
This sequence comes from Hyphomicrobiaceae bacterium, assembly GCA_025350265.1. GTDB lineage: Bacteria > Pseudomonadota > Alphaproteobacteria > Rhizobiales > Hyphomicrobiaceae > JABFRJ01. The sequence goes on from JANXYD010000120.1 coordinate 7,493, forward strand.
TGATGGCCCGAGTGTCTCCGAGAGTGTAGACGTGCAGCTGATTATTTCGACGCCGTCCGCGACGACGCCTACCGCGGGCTTCCTGACGGGTTTGGTAACCCTCACATTTCTCATGAACGCCATCGGCCGCGGCGTGACCGAAACGTTCGCTGTGTATCTTTTGCCAGTGGAAGCCGCCCTCGGCGTCGACCGTGGGCAGATCTCGGCGACCTATTCCATCTACATGCTCGCCTACGGATGCTCCGCCCCGTTCGTCGGACAGCTGATGGACAAGTTCGGCGCGCGCCTATGTTACGCCACGGGACTGCTGGCGCTTGGCCTGGGCACGCTACTCGGCGCGCGATCCGAGACGATCTGGCACTACTATTTCGGCGTCGGCGTGCTCGGTGGGCTTGGCGCCGCCGGGCTCAGCATGGTCGCGGCATCCAGCCTTCTGAGCCGCTGGTTCCAGAACCGGCTCGGCACGGTCGCGGCCATTCCGTATGCGGCAGTAGGAGCGGGCATGCTGACGTTTCCGCCGATCGCGCAAAAGCTCATGCAGACGCATGATTGGCGCACGGTGCAAACGTGGCAAGGGTTCGCCGTCTTGGCCGTCGTGCCGGTGCTGTTTTTGCTTCCGCTCAGAAGCTATAACGCAGGATCGGACGCTTGGCGGATGCTCAAGGTGAAAGCGGCGGCAGACCACCTTACTGCCAATACCACGGGTTGGACCGTCAACCGCGCTGTTCGGACACGCGCGTTCTGGATGTTGTTTGTCGTCTATTTCGCGACCTCGGTCGCCGCCTACAGCGTACTGCCGCATTCGGTCGCGTTTCTGGTCGAGCGCGGTTTTGACCCGCTGGTCGCTGCTGGCGCGTTCGGCGTCACGGGCGTGTTGTCGGTCATCGGTATTCTGGTGACGGGCTGGTGTTCCGACCGTATCGGCCGGTTGCCTGTGATCACCATATCCTTCGTCATGACTATTACCGGAATCTTGTGCCTGCTGGCGATCACGGCTTGGCCATCGCTCGCGCTGTTATATGGCTTCGTTTTGTTTTTCGGACTGATGCAAGGTGCCAGAGGCCCCATCCTGGTGGC
>JANXYD010000124.1 GCA_025350265.1 Hyphomicrobiaceae bacterium
TGGTGATCAAGTCGAGCAAACCGTTGAACACATACTCGCTCGTTTCCGGGTCGAGATTGCCGGTCGGCTCGTCGGCCAGCAGCAGCTTGGGTCTGGGTGCGAGGGCGCGGCAGATGGCGGTGCGTTGCTGCTCGCCGCCCGACAGTTGCGCGGGGCGATGTTCAAGACGGGCTTCAAGGCCCATCAAGCCCAACAATTCACGCGCGCGCGCCTGCGCTGCACTGCGCGCCAAGCCCTGGATCATCAGCGGCATGGCGACGTTTTCAAGCGCGGAGAATTCCGGCAACAGTTGATGAAATTGATAGACGAAGCCCATATCCATGCGCCTGACGCGCGTGCGCGCATCGTCGTCGAGCCCGGTGCAGTCGCGACCGCCGACGATGACATGACCCGCGGTCGGTGTTTCAAGTAGACCTGTGACATGCAGCAAAGTCGACTTGCCAGCACCCGACGGCCCGACCAGGGCTACCGCTTCACCCGCCCACAACTCGGCTGACGCCTCGTCAAGAACGCGAATTTCGCGGTCGGCCTGCTTGAAGACGCGCGTCAGCCGGTCGAGCCGCAGCACGGGCTGGATACCGTTCCGAATGGGGTCGGCGTGCATCGAAGTGGGCGTAAAATCTTGCATGCGCGTTCCTATCAGCCGTACCGCAACGCTTCGACCGGATCGAGCCGAGACGCGCGCCAGGATGGATACAACGTGGCCAGCACGGCCAGCACCAAGCCCATCGCGACGATCGCAGCGGTCTCGGTCGGGTCCATATCCGCCGGCATGCGCGTCAAGTAGTAGAAATTGGGGTCGAAAAGTTTGCCGCCGCTGATCCGCATCACCAACTGCCGGATTTCCTCGATGTTGTGCGTAAACACGACGCCGAGCAGAAAACCAGCGAGCGTGCCGATTACCCCGATCGAAGCGCCAGTGATCAGAAACACGCGCATGATCGCGCCCTTCGACGCGCCCATGGTTCGGAGAATACCAATGTCGCGGCCCTTGTCCTTGACCAGCATCATCAGGCCCGAAATGATGTTGAACGCGGCGACCACGATGATCAGCGACAGGATGATGAACATCATGGCACGCTCCACGTCGAGCACCCGAATGAACGTTTCGTTGCGGCTTTTCCAGTCGGAGTAGTGCACCCCGGGGATGTTGAGCGCGCGCAAACCGGCGATGGTGGTGGCAACGCCTTCCGGATTGTCGGTGATGACCTCGACCGCATCGACGGAAGCATCGCGCGAGAAGAACTTCTGGCTCTCTTCGAGAGGCATGAAGATCATGATCTTGTCATACTCGTTCATGCCCATCTCAAAGATTGCAGTCACCGGATAGGTCTTGGTGCGCGGCATACAGCCGAACGGCGTGCAGGCCCCGCGTGGGCCGATCAACGTGACGTTTTCGCCAACGCCGACGCGCAGATTTTCTGCCAACCGCACGCCGATGGCGATGCCTGACTGCGTGTCGAAACCATCCAGCGTGCCTTCACGCACGTTGTTGGCGACCAGCTTCAGTGATTTGACGCTCGCCTCGCTCATGCCACGCACGTTGCCGCCTACCGCCTGAGCCTGCGTCGAGGCCATCACTTGCCCCTCGATCAGCGGGATGACCGTTTGCACTGTTTTTACGTTGCGCATCTTCTGGGCGATGTCGTTGTAGTCGTCGAACGGGGTGTTGATACGGTTGACGACGACGTGGCCGTTTAGGCCGAGAATCTTGCCGACCAGTTCCTTGCGGAAACCGTTCATGACCGCCATCACGATAATCAGTGTGGCGACGCCCAGCATGATGCCGGCGAATGAAAAGCCGGCGATGACGGAGATGAAGCCTTCGCTGCGTCGCGCCCGCAAATAACGCATCGCCAGCACCCACTCGAAAGGTGCAAACGGCTGCGTGCTGCCGGACGGCCGTTGGTGCTCGCGCTCAACCTGGTTCGCCAGCGCCGCGCCCGTTCCGGCCATTGTCGTTTCGGTCATCGGCTCAAGCCCCCTGATGCACCGCCTCGGGCGGCTCTAGCACGCACGCAACCACTCAAGCCAGCATCCGCCGCGCCGAAACCAGATCAGACAGCCGACGCAACGCGGCATCCATCGACAACGTCAGGCGCTCGCCGGTCTTGCGTTCCTTGATTTCCACTTCGCCAGCCTTGACGCCCTTGGGGCCAACAATGAGCTGGAACGGCAGCCCCATCAGATCCATGCTCGCAAACTTGCCGCCGGCGCGCTCGTCCGTATCGTCGAGCAACACCGACAAGCCCGCCCGCTCAAGCTTGGCATAGAGATCGTTGGCGACCAGATCGGTGTCCTTGTCGCCAACCTTCAAATTCACCAACCCTACCTCGAACGGTGCCAGCGGCACCGGCCAGATGATGCCGTTAGCATCGTGGCTGGCCTCGATGACGGCCGCGACCACGCGCGTCGGCCCAATCCCGTATGACCCCATGTGGACTGTCACCGGCTTGCCATCCGGCCCCTGCACTTGCGCTTTCATCGGCTCGGAATACTTGGTGCCGAAGTAGAAAATATGGCCAACTTCGATCCCGCGCGCGGAAACCTGCTTGTCGGCACCGATTTGTCCATAGGCAGCCGCGTCGTGCATGTCGCTGGTGGCGGCATACAGTGATGTCCATTTCTCCACAGTCGCCTGCAAGGCCGACACGTCGTCGAAATTGGTATTGGCCTGCGGCGTGGCGAAATCTAGAAAATCCTTGTGACAGAACACTTCGCTCTCACCGGTGTCGGCGAGAATGATGAACTCGTGGCTGAGATCGCCGCCGATAGGCCCAGTGTCGGCGCGCATCGGGATCGCCTTCAGGCCGAAGCGCGCAAAGGTGCGCAGATAGGCGACGAACATCTTGTTGTAGCTGTGCCGGGCGCCGGCCGCGTCGAGGTCGAACGAATAGGCGTCTTTCATCAGGAACTCGCGGCTGCGCATGACGCCGAAACGAGGCCGCACCTCGTCGCGGAATTTCCATTGCAGGTGATAGAGATTAAGCGGCAAACTGCGGTAGCTCTTCACATACGTGCGGAAGATTTCGGTGACCATTTCCTCGTTGGTCGGCCCAAACAGCATTTCGCGGTCATGTCGGTCATTGATGCGCAGCATCTCCTTGCCGTAGGCGTCGTAGCGGCCGCTCTCGCGCCACAGGTCGGCCGATTGGATAGTCGGCATCAACAATTCCTGCGCGCCGGCACGGTTCTGCTCCTCGCGGATGATCTGATTGACCTTGCCGAGCACCTTCAGCCCGAGCGGCAACCACGCATAAATGCCGGCGCTCTCCTGCCGGATCATGCCGGCTCGCAACATCAACTGGTGCGAGACGATTTCGGCGTCCTTGGGCGTATCGCGGAGGACAGGCAGAAACGAGCGGGAAAGGCGCATGGCGGGTTCGGCTTTTCAGAGTTGAGTAAAGGTCGATGACCCCGGGCAGGCATGGCGGTGTGCAGGGTCGACGAAACATACTGACGATCGGATCTTATGGCCGGCACAGCGGACGACGGTTCTGTTGGGTTGCGGCCGGCCTTGGCCGCCGTTCCTCACCGTTCCGATTTCCAAGGCCAGCCAGCCTGATAACCATTATTGACGAAGTCGGCAATGGCAACGGGTTCGCACCGCTTTTTTGACACATGCGCTTCGCCGCGCAGGTCTTTTACCTACCGATTATTGATCCACACCGTGCGTGAGGCGAAAAAAGGCTGATGACAGATGTCCCTGGCCGGGCTATGTCTGCCGCGTTCGCATGCGATGTTGGGTGTAGGTTGCTAGTTATTTAGGCACCACAAAGCCCAAGTCTGGGGAGAAATTTTCCGCGAGCGCAATAGCGCCGTGGTGGGGGCAGGTCCGGTCAACGCGATCGCCCGCAAGAGTAAGCGGCTGGGTTTAACGGGCGGGGTGCCGATCATCGGTACACTCGCCCAAATTTTTGCGTATTTGGCCGGCGCCGGGGGCCGGCTCGTTATCCGAGCGGCACGATCTTGAAGCGCAGCGCCAGCAATATTAGCAGGAACACCACCGACGCGACGATCGTTGTCAGTGCCACGATTCGTCCGGCGCGCGCGTTGATTGGGGCACCGGCGGAGGTGCCCTGGACAACTTCGCCGACGTCGCTTTGGGTCCGAATTCCAATCGGCAAAACCGCAAACAGGCAGACAAACCAGACGATGTAGAAGATCGCCGTCGCCAGCACGTTGCCGATGGGTGCGAGGCGGAAAAACTGCAGCGCGATGGACAGCGCAATGCCAGCGAAAGCCGTGAGCGCGAGCGGCCCCGGTGTCGACACGCTCATACTTGTTCCAGTTCAACCAGAGTGCCGCAAAAATCCTTGGGGCTGAGGAACAGCACCGGCTTACCGTGCGCACCGATGCGCGGCGTGCCGTCGCCAAGCACTTTGGCACCCTTTGCCTGGAGTGTGTCGCGCGCCGCCAGAATATCGGCGACTTCGTAACAGACGTGGTGCATGCCGCCGGCAGGGTTGCGTTGCAGAAATTTGCCGATCGGCGATGCCGCATCGATGGCCTCCAGCAGTTCGATCTTAGTGTTGGGTAACTCTACGAACACAACATGAACACCATGCTCAGGCAGCGTTTGCACAGCAGAAACGTTGGCACCGAGGGTGTCGCGGTAGACAGCGCTTGCCGCCGCCAAATCCGGCACCACGATAGCCACGTGATTGAGACGTCCGATCATTGCGAATTCTCCATTACGGGTTCACCAGACTTTGGCAGCACCGGTGCCACCGCTGATTTCGGCGATGCGGCGGCGCGTGCCCGGATTGATGGCGGCCGGCAATGCATCGGGGGCAAAGAAGCGCTGCTCGGCGATTTCATAGCCTGGCTGCGGGACGTGCGTTTGCGAATACTCGCGCAGCACATACAGCACGATGTGGTCGCCGGGAAAAGCCGCTGCGTGATTAAAGATGCCGTGTAATTGCGGTCGGCCCAGCGCTAAGACACCGGTTTCCTCGGCCAATTCCCGCAGTGCCGCGTCGACAACGCATTCTCCCGTCTCGACGCCGCCGCCGGGAAAGTGCCAGCCGGGCCGATAGCCGTGCCGGATCAGCAGCACGTGGCCAGCCGCATCGATCACGCAGACCTGCCCGCCCAGCGTCAGGCCACGGCTCATCCGCC
>JANXYD010000134.1 GCA_025350265.1 Hyphomicrobiaceae bacterium
CCCACCTCCGGCCGCGCGTCGAGCAGAGCTACATGCCGCGCAAGCTTCTGGGGATGCCAGCGGTCGTCGGCGTCCAGCAATGCGATGTAGTCGCCACGAGCCTCGCTGATGCCTGTGTTACGCGCCCCGGCCAGCCCGCGGTTGGCTTGCCCGACGACCCGCACACGGTCATCGCCGGTGCCCCGCGCGATGTCCGCGCCCCGATCGCTGCTGCCGTCGTCGATCACGATCACTTCGAAGTCGTCTAACGTCTGCGCCCGCACCGACTTCAGCGCTTCGGCGATGTAACGTTCGGTCTGATACAGCGGAATAACGACGCTGACGCGCGGCTTTGACATGAGGGTTGATCCTGCGCTCAAGCGTGGATGATGGGCTGTCGCACCAGATGCAGAACCGGCAGCAGCAACACGGGTGGCACCAGGGCGGCGATCAGCGTCGGCAAAGTTGCGCGCGGTTCGCTGAGTGCCAATGTCGGGCGCAATTTCAGCGCCGCCAGTATCCAGCCGCGCGCAATTCTTGGTGCGAGCCCAAGCGAAATGGCGCGGCGCGCCAAATACCGCATCATGTTCGCCGTGGCTCGCGCTTCGTTGCGCTCGACCAGCGTGGGAGCAAGCTTGCGCGCTTCCCGCAGCATCGTTTGAAAGCCCATGAACATGGCATCGAGATCGGAGGCAAGGCCGCCCGGACTGGTGCGATAATCGACGCGCGCGTTGGCATCGCCCGTCATCGTCCAGCCCGACAGGGTTACGCGAAATAACCATTCCTGGTCTTCGTTGTGTCGCATGTCAGTGCGGAACAAACCGACGTCCTTGAACACGTCGCGCCGGATTACCAACGTCGAGCACGTGGTCGTCGGGTTCGACGACAAAAGCTCCGCCGGCGTTGGATTGGAGAGCTTCGCACGTGACTGCCCGACCACGGCTCCTTTGGTGTCCACGAAGCGGGCGGCCGAAAACGAAACCCCCAGCCGCTTGTCTTCAGCCAATCTTTTCAAATGCGTTTCGAGATGGTCCAGCGCCCAGCTGTCATCGGCATCGAGCAGCGCGATCAGACGGGATTTTGCGGCGGTGATGCCGGCATTGCGTGCCGCCGAAACGCCCTTGTTGGCTTGCCTTATGATGCGCACTCGCGGATCGGTGGCGGCGATCGCGGTGATCATCGCTGGCCCCGTGTCGGTCGAACCGTCGTCGACGACGATAATTTCGATATCCTTGATGGTCTGCCTGCAGGCAGACAGCAACGTCGGCGCGATAGTCGCAACTGCGTTGAAGCAGGGGATGACCACCGTGCATCGCGGCTTGCAAACGGCTGGTGATGCCGAAGTGCTGCACTTATCTGCCATGCTCCGTCCTCCCCGGGTCGACGTCTCTCGCATCGACGTTAGCCGGGGTATTGGAAAATTTTGATGAAGACGTCATCGATAAATATCTTGATTGGCCTGAATATTTTGAAAAACAACAGAAATCAGATTTCGTGGCCATCGTATAAAATGTTTTATTAACTATTCTTCAAAACGTTGTCTTAGGGGCTTCGATGCCAATCTTCGGTGATCCGGTGCGGGTGGCGCAACCGGTTTTGTCGAGCGTACCATGACCGTATCGAGTAATCTCCAGACGCGACGTCTGCTGGTCCCGGCTCAGCGTTCGTCGTTGCTGTGGCCCGGCGATACGTCAGCTCCCAGCCGTGTTCGCGTGTTCGGCCTGGCCATCGAAAACACCACCGTCGCCGCCGCCACCTCGTCCTGGATCGATGCGGCGCGTCGGCGACGCAAACTGCGCGCCGTGTTCGTCAACGCCCACGTCGTCAACGAAATGGCTGCAAACAGCGATTATCGCGCGGTCGTCGCGTCGGCAGATCGCCTCTATGCCGACGGCAGCGGGTTGGCACTGGCCGCTCGCTTCGCCGCCGAACCGCTGCGCGACAACGTCAATGGTACCGATCTCTTCCCAGCACTCGCCGCTGCCGCCGCGTCAGCGCACGTCAAGATATTTCTGCTCGGCGGTCGTCCGGGAATAGCCGAAGCCGCGCGCCAACATATGGTCGGTTTCGGACTCGGCGGTGCCATTGTCGGCACGCATCACGGTTATTTCGCACCTGGCAGCGCCGACGAGGACGCGGCCATCGCGGCCGCCAATGCCAGCGGTGCCGACATCGTGCTCGTTGCCATGGGCGTGCCGATGCAGGACCAGTGGATCGCCCGCCATGCGCACCGCCTCGACGCGTCGGTTCTGGCCGGCGTCGGTGGCCTGTTCGATTTCTTCGCCGGCAAAATTGAGCGCGCGCCGCATCTCATGCGCGTTGTCGGCTGCGAATGGGTTTGGCGGCTGCTGCTTGAGCCGCGCCGCATGGCCCGCCGTTACCTGCTGGGCAACGTCAACTTCATCGCATTAGCGCTGATCGATGCGGCATGGCATCGGGCAGGCAAACGTCGCGCTTCCGCTCTGGTGCCAGCAGGCGGCGACGTTCCGTAAGCGTCCTCAGCCGATACGGTCCATGAGCTGCTCGATCGGCCCATCGAAGGTGATCGCGCCCGTTTCGATGCGTAGCGCGCGCTCAGCCACGGTTGCGGCGAACGCTAGGTTCTGCTCCGAAAGCAGAACCGCTATGCCTTCGCGCTTCATCTCGACGATGGCCTGCCCCATCTGCTCGACGATCAGCGGCGACAGCCCTTCCGATGGCTCGTCGAGCAGCACCGCATCCGGGTTTCCCATCAGCGTGCGTGCGATCGACAGCATCTGCTGCTCGCCGCCTGACATGTGGCCGGCCGAGCGGCGCGCCATCTCGCCGAGATTGGGAAAAATTTCGTATAGCCGCGTGGACGTCCAAATCTGACGTCCGCCCCGCGCCGGCAAGCGGCCCACTTCCAAGTTTTCCGCCACCGTCAGGTCCGTGAAGATGCGGCGCTCCTCGGGCACGTAGCCAAGTCCCAGCCGCGCGATGTGGTGCGTCGGTCGCGTGCGGATGTCGTGGCCGGCGAACGTCATCGCCTGCGCACGGCGATCGATCAGCCCCATGATCGCCTTCATCACGGTTGATTTGCCCGCGCCGTTTCGGCCCACCAAAGCCACCGCCTCGCCGCGCGCGATCTGCAGCGACACGCCGAACAGCGACTGTGCCTGTCCGTAGAATGCATCCAGTCCGCGCACATCGAGGATGGCGGAGGTTTGGCCAGGGGTCATGCGCCGCCTCCCGCGCCGTCGCCGCCCGCGGTGCGCGCGCCCACATATGTGCCGAGATACATCCGCCGCACCAGCGGATCGGCTTGCACTTCGGCCGGCGTGCCGCGCGCGACGATCTCCCCGCGCACCAGCACCAGCACCCGGCTTGCATGCGCAAACACCGCGTCCATGTCGTGTTCGGTGAACAGCACGCCCACGCCCCGCTGCCGCGCCAGGCTAACGATCAATTGCATCAACTTGCCGCGTTCGCCGCGCGCCATGCCCGCCGTCGGCTCGTCCATCAACAGCAGCTTGGGTGCGCCCGCCAGCGCGATGGCCAGTTCGACGCGCTTAATATCGCCGTATGCAAGCGTGCCGACCGATCGATCGCGGCTGTCTGCGAGCCCCACCAGATCCAACAATGCTACCGCTTCGTCACGTTTCAAAGCGTGTGCCGATCGCCACAGGCCGAACGTCGCTGTGGCCGCGCTTTGCAATGCCATCTGCACGTTCTCGGTCGCCGTCATCGACACGAACGTTTGTGCGATCTGGAAGGTGCGGCCGACACCCAGTCGCCAGATGGCGCGCGGTGGCTTGTGCACAATTGATACGCCGTCGAGCTCTACCGCTCCCCGATCGGGCGCAAGTTGGCCGCCGACGATGTTGAACGTCGTCGATTTTCCCGCCCCGTTTGGACCGATCAGCGCCACCAGTTCGCCGCGCTCAACCTCAAACGAGATGTCGCGCGCGGCCGCCACGCCGCCGAACGCCTTGTGCAGATTTTTGACAACCAGCAGTGTCATGATGATGTGCGCGCCCGGCGCTGCCGCTGTACCAGCTGGGCCACGCCGCCGACGATGCCTTGCGGCGATACCAGCACGATCGCGATGATCGTCAATCCCAATACCATCCGCCACATGTCGCCGAGCGGCAGCGCCCATACGCGCAGCAGATGCAAGGCCGCAGCACCCGCGAGCGCACCGCCGATCTGTTGGATGCCGCCGATTAGAAGCATCGCCAGGAAGTCCACCGACTGCGGTATCGCCAGCAACGTCGGATCGATCGATCCTTTCGAGAATGCATACAGCCCGCCCGCCAGTGCCGTTGCCGCGCCCGCGATCATGAAGGCGAGAAGCCGCAAGCGCCCCACGTCGAGCCCGATCGCGTCTGCCCGCACGGCGCTGTCGCGCGCTGCCCGCAGCGCATAGCCGAACGGCGCGTGCAGCATGCGATGCAGTACGAAAATGCCAGTAACGGAGACGCCGAGCGTCAGGTAATAGTACGTGACGCGGCCCTCAGCCCACCTGGCTGGCCACACGCCGACGATACCGTTGTCGCCGCCGGTCACCTCGATCCATTGCACCGCCACCGCGTAGACGATCTGCGCCACCGCCAGCGTCAGCATGGCCAGGTAGATGCCTTGCAGCCGCACGACGAACACGCCGAACACGGCAGCGCCCGCCGCACCCGCGAGCGGCGCGAGCAGCAGGGCGGCCTCCATGCCGAACCCCAGCCGTTTCACCGCCAGCCCTGCTGCATAGGCACCGATGCCGAAATAGGCCGCATGGCCGAACGAAACGACGCCGCCGTTGCCGATCAAAAACGCCAGCGCGAACGCGGCCAGCGCGAAAATCAGCACTTCGATCGCGATCTTCTGGCTGTAGGCGTCGGCCAGCAACGGCAGCACAACCAGGGCTGCGACGACGAGACCGCACATCAGCCACAGCGCCGGCGTCGGTGGCATCAGCCGCGTGAAACCCTCCGGTACGGCCACCCGCAATGACAACGGTTCCGGCCGTCCGAGCAGCCCATACGGGCGCACGATCAACACCCCTGCCATCAGTACGAACACCAGCACCAGTGTGCTTTTCGGCAGAAGCGCGATGCCGAACGCATTGAGTTGCCCGATGATCAGCGCCGCCAGCGCCGCGCCCGGCACCGAGCCCATGCCGCCGATCACGGTCACCACGAACGCATCGGTCAGTATCGCGATATCCATCTGCGGGCTGGCCGCCGCACGCGGAATTTGCAACGCGCCGCCGAAGCCCGCCAGCGCCCCGCCGAGGAACAGCGCACCCGTGAACAGCAGTGATTGATTGACCCCGAGCGCTGCGACCATGTCGCGATCTTGCGTCGCCGCCCGTACCAGTATGCCGAAGCGCGTCCGGTGCAGCACCAGCCACACCAGCCCGAACACCAGCGGTCCCATGGCGATCAAAAACAGATCGTAACTCGGCACCTGGCTGCCCGCGATGGTGATCGCGCCGCGTAATCCAGGCGCGCGCGGGCCGAGCAATTCCAACGGTCCCCAGATGCGAACGACGAGGTCTTCGATGACCAGCACCAGCCCGAACGTGATCAGCAGTTGTAGCAGTTCCGGCGCGCGATAGACGCGCCGCAGCAGCACGACTTCGATGCACAGGCCCACCAGCCCCGTCAACGCCGCGGCAACTAGCAGGCCCAGCAGAAACATTGGAAACGAGCGGGATAGGTCGAGTAGCGGCTGCATCAGCGTCACGGCAAAATACGCCCCGAGCATATACAGCGATCCATGCGCGAAGTTGACGATGCGGGTGACGCCGAACACGATCGTCAGCCCCGACGCGACGATGAACAGCGATGACGCGCTCGCCAAGCCGTTGAGGAATTGCGCGATCATGAAGGAAAGGGACATGGCGAGATATCATCCGGCGGCGTAGGTTAGCGCACCGCCGTGTCGACCGGCAGCGCCAGCAGTGCCCGCTCGTAACCCAACAGCTTCGGCCCGAGCAGCGCCACGTCCCAGGCTCAAGGCCCGGGACGATCGTGCTAAGTACCGCTTACTTTCGCGCCGCCTTCACGTCGGTTTCGGAAAACATCACCGACTGCCCGTCGATGAATTTCCAGTCCTTCATCGCACCCTGACCGTTCTTCTGCGTCGACAGCCCGACCCAGCCACCGAGGCTCGACTGATGATCGAGCCCACGCATGACGACCGGCCCGGCGATGGTGTCGAATTTCATGTCGTTGAGCGCGGCGATCAGCTTGTCGGTGTCGGTGGCACCCGCCTTGTCGATCAGATCGCGCACCATGTAGACGACCAGATATCCGAGCATCGAGCCGAGCCGCGGCGTATCGTTGAACTTCGCCTTATACGCATCCACGAACGCCTTGTGCCGGGGCTCGGTGATCTGCTCCCACGGATAGCCGGTGATGATCCAGTCTTCCGGCGTCTCGTCCTTCAGTGGCAGCATGTATTCCGGTTCGCCCGTCAACAGCGACACCACCGTGCGGCCCTTGAACAATCCGCGCGTATTGCCCTCGCGCACGAACGGCGTCAGGTCCGCCCCGAACAGCACGTTGAAAATGCCGTCCGGCTTGGCCGCATCCAGTGCCGCGATGGTCGCGCCCGCGTCTGCCGCGAACTTGCCGATCGGTGGATATTGCTCGACCACGATTTCAGCATCCGGCGTCGCTTCCTTGATCAGCCGTTTGAAGCTCGCCGCCGCTGATTGCCCATACTCGTAGTTGGGCGCGATGATCGCCCACTTCTTCACGCCTTTGGCCTTTACCGCATCCACCAGCATGCGCGTTTGCATGAACGTGCCCGGCCGCACACGATAAGTGTACGGATTGCCCGCGCCCATCGTGATGGCGTCGGTCAGCGGTTCGGAGGCGAGGAACAACGTTTTCTTCTGGTTGGCGAAATCCGAAACCGCCAGTCCGATGTTGGACAGAAACGTGCCCACCAGCATGGACACGCCCTCGCGCGTCACCAACTCTTCGGCCACGCCAACCGCGTCGCCTGTGGTCGCTCCGTTGTCGCGGATGACAAACTCCAGTTTGCGCCCGCCCAGCACGCCACCCTTGGCGTTGATTTCGTCGAGCGCGAGGTTGAGGCCGTTGCGATAGGGCACGGCGAACGCCGCCATGCTGCCGTAGCTGTTGAGTTCACCGACTTTCACCGGCGGTTGCTGCGACCACGCCGGCCCGAGGGCTGCGCATAAAAAAGCCCCGGCCGCGACGGTCGCGCTGGCGCTGGCAAGAAGAGAGCGGCGTGTCGGCATTGGTTCTTATCCCGCGTTGTCCGTGAACGACCTGTCTTTGCGCGGGTTTTTCCAAGCGTGCCCGCGCGCAAGCAATCGAGAATATCAGCCCTCAGACGGTCGCCTGCAAAAGCGCGGCGTCTGCCAGCCGATATGACGGTGGATTCGTACCAGATTGCGACCGTCCGACAAGCGTTCGTTCAGAAATTCAAAGCCGCCGAGTCCATTTGGGTCACCCCACGCACTGCAGCCGATCGTCGAAATGATACGGCGCTTAACCCGACCTTAATGCCTTGGCCGCATTTTAGGCTACGCAAACTGAGGTCAGCAGGCCTTTGCAAAGTGCCTGTCACAAAAGGGTATGCTTTCCATGAAAATCATCAATATCGCGGGGCTTGTAGCCGCCGCGCTTGCCATCGCGACGTCTGGCTCTCCGGTTTCAGCCGCAGATCTCGGCAACCCCCATGGCGGCTCCATCAAGGACGACGGCTATGCCGCAGCTCCCGTGATGGGCGGCCCCGCTGGTCCCTGCTACGTCCGTGGCGATCTCGGCCATTCGTGGGCACGCGTCGGCTCGGCTTCGTTCCCGGTTACCAACTCCACCACCGACAACACGACCACTCCGGCGACCGTCACCTACGCCTACGCCGGCGACACCATCACCGACACTTCGCTCGGCAATAGCTGGTTCGGCGGCGTTGGCCTCGGTTGCGGTTCGGGTTCGCGCGGCATCCGTGGCGAAGTCATGCTCAACCAGACCGGCTCGCGCAATTTCACTGGCACGCCGCTGGATTATAACCCGATCATCATCGGCACCCCGCCGACGCCGATCACCGACCCGGTCCACACCTCGATCAAGTCGACCACGCTGATGTTCAATGGCTACAAAGATCTCGGCACCTTCGGCCGTGTCACGCCTTACCTCGGTGCTGGCGTCGGCGTCGCCTACAACAAGACCGGCGACACTTACTTCACCGGCAACCCCGCCTTGCCGAACACCATCGAAGGTGCCTCGCGCATGTCGCTGGCCTGGTCGTTGATGGCCGGCGTCGGTTATCAGCTGAGCGAGCGCGCCATCCTCGACGTCGGCTATCGCTACATGGACTACGGCAAGGCTGAGTCTGGCCGCATCGACAACACCGGTTCGGTCAACCCGGCCCTGCGCATCAATGACCTGGCGGCGCATGAATTCAAGGTCGGCCTGCGCTACCACTTCGGCGGCAGCGACCAGACCGCCAGCTACCAGCCGATGAAGTAAGCCTTCTCGATGCACCATTGCAAAAGCCGGGCCGCAAGCCCGGCTTTTGTCGTTCTGGGGATTGGTGCGGAAAAGCACGCATCCGGAGTGGCCGGAGCGATTGTTGGGTCAAGCACTTGCGCGACCCTGATGCTGACGGCGAGCCGGCGCGTGTCGGGTCGCGTTGAATTGCTTGACCGACCCTCCGCGTCGGTCGATCTTTATGGCGTCGGCATTAATCGATCGACGGCGCGATAACGCGGAGGTTCTCACCGGATGCCCGATCCGCTAATCCTTCCCCCCGGCATCCGCTCGCGGATGATCGTCGGCGTCAACGGACTGTCGATGCATATCCTCGAAGCTGGCCATGAAACTCCCGGTCGCCCGCTTGTGCTGCTGCTGCACGGCTTTCCCGAACTGGCCTACTCCTGGCGCAAGGTGATGGTGCCGCTGGCCCTGGCCGGCTTCCACGTCGTCGCCCCCGATCAGCGCGGCTACGGTCGCACCACCGGTTGGAGCGCCGCCTACGATCAAGATTTGCGCCCGTTTTCCATGCTGTCGCTGGTCGATGACGTGGTGGCCCTCACTGCGGCGCTCGGGCATTCAACCGCTGCGCTGCTCGTCGGTCATGATTTCGGCTCCCCCGTGGCCGGCTGGTGCGCCATGACGCGTCCTGATCTCGTCCGTTCGGTGGTGATGATGAGTGCGCCGTTTGCCGGTGCCCCCGCGCCGACAACGACCAACGCCAGCGCCGACACTCTCGACGCCGACCTCGCCAACTTACCTCGCCCGCGCAAGCATTATCATTGGTATTATGCCACCCGCGCGGCCAATGGCGACATGCTCGGCGCGCCGGCCGGACTGCACGCGTTCCTGCGCGGCTACTTCCACGCCAAAAGCGCCGACTGGCCCGGCAATCAGCCACATCCGCTGCACAGTTGGGCTGCCAATGAATTGGCTGTCATGCCAACCTACTACATCATGGATCGCTGCGACACGATGGCCGCAACTGTCGCCCCGCACATGCCTGAAGCCTCAGCCATTGCCGCCAATCGTTGGCTGACCGAAACCGAGCTCGCCATCTACGCCGCCGAATACGCCAGCACCAGCTTCCAGGGCGGCCTCAACTGGTATCGATGCCGCTTTGACGCGGCTGTGAACGCCGACCTTGCGCGCTTCGCCGATCGCACGATCGATGTGCCGGCGATGTTCATTTCCGGTAGCAAGGACTGGGGCACCTATCAGGCTCCCGGCGCACTTGAGCGCATGCAGGCGAAGGTTTGCACAGACTTGCGCGGCACCCACCTCGTCGACGGTGCCGGTCATTGGGTCATGCAAGAGCAACCCGAGCGTGTCGTGCAGCTTTTAACCGAGTTTGCGGTTGTTGATCGCGCGTAGTTAATTTACCGTTGGCGTGAATTGCCGGGGCGCGGAGCGTCGCCCAGCCCTATGCGTGCATTTGCGCACCGTACCCGCCATCGCATTGGTAAACGCCATCCTGCGGCCTTCCTCGGCCATTCCAGGGGCGTACTTTGAGGTCGGGGCTCGGGCTGACCATTGGGCGAATGCGAAACCGCCCCGCTGCCTCATACCGACAAGCGAAAGGTGCGACCCGTCTTGGCAACGGCAATGTGGTTCCGTGTCATGTGTGGACGGAAGGCCCCAAGCCGGGTCCAACAATTTGCTTGCCGGTATCAGTTAGGCATGCCGTTGAGCGCGTTCAGGTGCGTGAGTGCCGTATGCGCGGCCAGCTTATGGTCATCGCCCGCGTTGTCGTCGTCGAGCACGGACTGTGCGACGGCGACGTGCTCGGCGATGGCGCTTGCGGACATGCTTCCTGCGTCATCCGCCTTTTCGGCCAGGACGGTCAGGCTGTTCGGCGAGACTTCACAAAAGCCGCCGTGGATATAGGTGCGCGTTTGCGTGCCGTCCGCCAGCTTGGCCGCCATGATGCCCGGCCGCAGAATCGAAATTACCGGCGCGTGCCCTTCGAATACCGTGAAATCGCCGTCCGCTCCCGGCACCATAACTTCCGTGGCGCTGGCCGAAACGAGCACCCGTTCGGGGCTGACGAGTTCGAATTTGAAAGTGCCTGCCATCTCGAATAATTTCCTGCGCTACAATTGCATTGTCTGATGCCGCATGCGTGCCAAATGGCGACGGGCCGGTCGTGGCCGCTATGCCATGCACCCGGTACCCTTGCCGAGCTTCACCGGCGTCGTTCAGTGCGTCTGCGGCTCGTCCCCGCCACCCTTCGCGTCAACCTCTTCCGCCGTCTGCACCTTGGTGCCGCAGAACGGGCAAAAAAACATCGGATGATCGATCATGCCCTGCTCTTTGTCGTCCATCTCGGCGATGACGACGGACATATACAGGATGCCCTCTTCGCTCTCCGAAATCAGCGGCTCGAAGTCGTCGCCCGCCATCGCTTCTTTCAGGCTCTCGCAGCACGAGCCGAATTTACTCTCGTCAGCAGCCATGATGCAGTCCTTTCGTGAGGGTCTCATCAGGTTTCGCGATAGAGCCGCGACCACGAGAGCATAATGCCAGATTGCGTGGCGGATGGCATCTGGTCTGATGATGCAAGCCGCCGCGCGCCGATTGTTTTTCGTTACGCGGCTTCGGCCATTTTTTCAGCCTTGGCGATGGCTTCCTCGATCGTGCCGACCATGTAGAACGCTTGCTCCGGTAGATGGTCGTAGTCACCGCTGCACAGGCCTTTGAAGCCCTTGATGGTATCTGCCATGGCGACCAGCTTGCCCGGCTC
>JANXYD010000156.1 GCA_025350265.1 Hyphomicrobiaceae bacterium
TCGGAACACATCTTGCCGTCGGACGCGCTCGATCGCATGCAGCGTCGCCATGACAAAACCGATGAATATCGTAAGACCGACGTAGCCTGTTTCCAGCCGTATATCAAGAAAACCGTTGTGGCTTCCTGTCAAGTTCTTCACCCACTGCGGTGCCTCGACGACGCTCGGCGCATTCGGACCCAGAAGCCAAAACGAATGAAATCCCCACCCGAACCAAGGATTTTTCGATGCCTCGTATTGGATAAAATCCCATATCACGGTTCGACCGGTAAGTGTCGAATCGCCGTAGAGAAAAAAAGAAATTCTCGAAAGGAGATCACTGAAAACCAGGGACGCCAGAAAGTAAGCCAGTGGGAAAAACGCCAAAACGACGCCCAACGACATTTTTACGCTCCTGCTGATAACCAATATGAGCGCTGCCAGAAGGGGCGAGAAAAGCAGGAAAGCCAGAGACCCCTTCGAGTTACTTGCGGAAATGAGCCACGCGGATGTGCCGATCACGGCGATGGCTGCAAATCGCCTCCAGCCTGGGGTGCGCAATGAGAACAACGCCAAAAGCATGGCGATCGACGCGCACTCGCCCAGGTAGTTCTTGATGGAAAAATATCCGTGATATCCAAATAAAGTGCCTGACGGCGTGAGGGTTGGGACTTCGCCGAGCACGACGACTGCATTCAGCGCTACCGATATGGCGTAGCAGATGTATAAATAATTGACCGTGTCGATTTTGGGTGTTTGCAGCGAATAGGGCACGATGATTATCAAAACGACGATCAACGTTTGCATATATCGCAAGAGTGATTGTTCCGGATTGTATGCCCACGTTACGCTCAACCCGGCGAAAACGAGATATGCGGCCAAGCTGATTACGGGCGCGGACCGAATGCCCGTCCACTTCAGCCGCGACCGATACTGAAGGGCCAGCAGCAAGGTAATCGCGAGCAGCACCGGCCAAAACAGCCTATTCAATATATTGGGTGCCGTGACTTGCTGCAGCTGCTTGACGATGGGCTCCGAGCTTCCAAACACGTTGCCCGACCAGGCGGCGACGATCAATACATAACCGAATGCGATAAACGGGATCAATGTAAAGGTGAACGGGATCAACGCAAACGCCGTGCCCCTGCGCGTCGGGGCAGCGGTCCTTCTGGTCCCAGATGTCCGATACGCATTGTTCGACATGCAGCTGTGTCAGGTTTGGCGCTCGGCCAGGCAACGTTGGCTGGCCGGTCCGCGCGTTAAAAAAATTACAACGCCTCTCGAAATAAGGCGGCTAGATATCCTTATCAAAAACGGAAATGCACGTCAGGTGTCACGCAGAAGTCGGTTAAGGACGGCTACCGCATGCGTAGAATGCCGCGGGAGTTCTGGGTTAACCTCGACAACAGCCCGAATCCTGGTTACGCGACTTTGAAGCTTGGCGCGGAGGCGCATCCTGGAAACGAACCTATATTTGCCGGTTAAACGGTACCTTGAAAGACTAGGCTTTGAGGTCAAGGGCGAGATTTGTGGGTGCGACGTGGTTGCGCTCGATCAGGGCTCGCCCGCCGCGCTGGTCATCGCCGAACTCAAACTCGCTTTCACCCTCGAACTGGTCCTGCAGGCCGTTGATCGCACGGCGGTTTGCGACGAGGTGTGGCTGGCGGTTCGCGCATCCAAGCGCGGCCGCGGGCGTGAAGCCGACCCCCGCGTGAAAAAACTCTGCCGGTTGCTGGGTTTCGGCCTGCTGGCCGTGGCTACTTCCGGCAAGGTGGACCTGTTGGTCGAGCCGGTGCCGTGGCGGCCGCGTAGCAATGCCAGGCGCCGCTCCAGGATCGTCGACGAACATCGACGCCGGCAGGGTGACCCCGCTGCCGGTGGCAGTACGCGCAAACCTATCATGACCGCTTACCGTCAACAGGCACTCGGTTGCGCTGAAGTGCTGGCGCGCGCGCCGGCGAGACCACGCGATCTCAAGCCGATCTTTCCAGATGCTGCAAAGATTCTTCGTCGCAACGTTTACGGCTGGTTCAATCGGCAGACACGCGGCGTCTACGCCCTCTCGGAAGGTGGACGCGCCGCAATGGAGCAGTGGAAATCGTCGCTGACCGTTCAGCCGTAGTGCGCGAGCGCTATAGCCGATGTAGCCGGGACGTCAATTCAGCGGGGCCAGAAGCTGGTGCCGCAAACAGGATTCGAACCTGTGACCCCGACATTACGAATGTCGTGCTCTACCAACTGAGCTATTGCGGCGTACCGGTCTGCGCCGCTACATGGCACACGCTGGCGTGGATCGCAACAGCGTCTTTGCACGTGGATGTCCACAGTTTCAACGGTACTACCGCGCGAACGCGCGGGGGCCTTGATCGGATCACAAATGGCGGCCGCCATCGACGACGATGGAGGTGCCGGTGCTGGCGGTCAGCAGGGTGACGGCGGCCAGCACGGCGCGAGCGACATCATCGGGTTCGGTGACGCGTTGCAAGGGCGTTGACTGAGCCATTTTCTGCAAGTGTTCACGGCCGCGCCCGGCGACGAAATCGGTGGCCACCGCGCCCGGCGACACGCACAGGACGCGAATGTGCGGTCCGAGGACGCGCGCGAGCGATGAAGTCATGGTGTCGAGGGCGGCCTTGGACGCGCAATAGGCGATATTGCTGCCCTGCGCGGTAAATGCGGCAATCGACGAGACGTTGATGATGACAGACGTGGATGCGGCATCGGAACTGGCCGTTAGCATCGGGGCCAACGCGCGGATAACGGCGAAGGGGCCACGCACGTTGGTGGTGAGGATCTGGTCGAAAAGCTGGTCGGTAAGCTGGTCGAGATTGGCATGCGGGACTGGCTGCGTGGTGCCGCCGGAATTGACGAGAATGTCGCAGCGGCCGTGGCGGGATTTCAGGTCGGTGACCAAGGCCGCGATGCTGGCCGCGTTTTCGTTGGTGATCTGCTGGATGCTGTGGCCGGTGCCCGGCAAACCGGCGCGCAAGGCTTCGGCGCGATCGCGGCCCTGATTGTAGCCTATGACGACCGCTGCGCCTGCGGCGGCGAGCATGCGGACGCTGGCTGCGCCGATGCCGTTGCTTCCGCCGGTGACGACGGCGACTTTACCGGTGAGCGGGGCCTGTGACGATGCGTCGGTCATTGCAATATCCATGATGGGCGGTGACATCGAGGCGTATAGCGGCGGCAGTCTGCGGCTACTGTCTACGGTCAGCCGATGGCGGATCGAACGGCCGAGCGGACCTGATCAAGCGCCAGGGGCTTTGACAAGACTTGCGCAACGTATGGCTTGAGGGCGTCGGGAATGGCGGTGTCGGTGGACGCGCTCATTAGAAGCACGCGCAAATTCGGCATCATCGCGACGGCCTTGCCGGTCAGTTCGATGCCGTTCATGCCGGGCATATGGATATCGGTCAGCATCACGTCGAAGGCCGCACCAGCCGCGCTGAGCAGGTCGAGGGCTTCCTGGCCGTCGTGGGCGGTCGTGACGGCATGACCGTCGGCCGACAGTGCGCGCCTGACGACGTCGAGCATGGCAGAATCGTCTTCGGCCAACAGCACGCGAACCATGGCAATCTCCCCAGAGCTTAGTCATCGCGCTTGATTGCCGATGTCGCGTCGGCAAGGCAAATCAATTCGTCACCCCTGCACCAGCCGGCCGACGAATGGAAGCTCGCGGAAACGATGCCCGGCATCCATACCATAACCGACGACAAAGACGTTGGGACAATCGAACCCCTTAAAGTCGGCTTCGATTTCGACAGCGCGCCGGACGGCCTTATCCAGCAAGACGCAGGTCCGAACGGATTTTGCGCCGCGTGCCGCCAGAAGGTCCTTGGCGAAGGCCAATGTGCGGCCGCTCTCGAGAATGTCCCCGACCAACAGGACGTTGCGATCGCGGACGTCGCCTTCGAGGTCGCGGACGATCTGTACCTGCCCCGAAGACGTCAGCGATTTGCGATAGCCCGACAGCGTCATGAACTCGACTTCCGGCGTGAGGCCCGCGTGATGCAGCGCTCGGATCAGATCGGCGGCGAACACGAAACTGCCCTTGAGGATGGCGACGACAAGCAACCCATCCAGATGCAGGGCCGCAATCGACTGCGCCAACTCAGTCACCTTAGCGGCGATCTCTTCGGCATTGAAGATCGCGTCGATGCGATCGCGTCTGGCGGCAACGTCCAAATTCGGCATAAAGCGGTTCCCTCGTGGTCGCGGTGTGGTTTACGATAGGCTCTTTGGCGTATCGTGCCGCCGATGACGCGGAGATGCGCCACAATAACGGCTGAAAGCTGTTGCCAATTGCCAAGTCGGCCACCCCCGGGCAGAAACACAGGTATCGATGATTCGGATGCACCGTAAATCTGGCATCGATGCGGTCCTGCCTCGTTCGATTTTGCGGGTCGGCTCCCAGGGCGTCATTTTGTGATCAAACTTGAGCACATCAGTTTAAAGTACGACACCGGCACGGAAGTGCTGCGCGATGTCAACGTGCACCTGCGTCCGGGCTCGTTTCACTTTCTGACTGGCCCCTCTGGGGCGGGCAAGACATCGCTGCTGCGGTTGTTCTTCATGGCGCTGCACCCGACGCGTGGCCGCATCTCGATGTTCAACGAGGATGTGACCTCCGTGGTGCCCGCCAAGCGCGCGCATCTGCGGCGGCGTATCGGCCTGGTGTTTCAAGATTTCCGCTTGCTCGACCATCTCACCACCTGGGAGAACGTGGCCTTGCCGCTGCGGGTGGTGGGCAAGAAAATGGGCCAATACAAGGAAGACGTCACCGACCTGCTGCAATGGGTCGACCTCGGCGACCGTATGCATGCGTTTCCGTCGGTGCTGTCGGGCGGTGAAAAGCAGCGCGCCGCGATCGCGCGGGCAGTGATCGCCAAGCCGGAACTGCTGCTCGCCGACGAACCGACGGGCAACGTCGATCCACAGATGGCCGAGCGATTGCTGCGGTTATTCATCGAATTGAACAGGCTTGGCACCACGGTCGTCATCGCCACCCACGATCATCAGTTGATGCGCCAGTTCAAAGCGCCACGGCTGGAATTGGAGCGCGGCCATGTCAAACTCGTCTGATGGGCGTCCGCCGGCACCGCCGCAAGGCCGCCGTCCGCCCCAACAACGCCCCCTGGAGCCCGAAACACGCGCCGACCGCCACTATCAAACGCCTCAGCGCGGCGCCGCGCCGGAGCCCGACGAGTGGTATGATGCAGCGGCTACCGAAGCGTGGCCGCACGACGCGGTAAGCCAGCGCTACCTGAACGCAGACGACGACCTTGATCCGCGGACCGGGCCGTCGACGTTCGAGTTCCAACCGAGCCCGTTGCAGCCCCGCCAAGCTCAGCGCGTGCCGACAGTGCATCCGGCACAGCACTTGGCCGAGCGGAGCCATGAGCCGGCCAGCGATCGCGGGCGCGCGCGCGACGACGAGGCCGTGACGTCACGGCGCGCCGATCCAATGCCGCAGCATACGCACGACCACGCCGCACCTGTTCGGCACGCCTCGGCTGGACGTGCCGAGAGTGCCGAGCCGGGACCGCTGTCCGCGCCAAGTCGCACGCGACGCTCGAACCGAGACATGGCGCACGCCGCGATCGTGCCGCGCGGATCGGTCACGGGTCGATCGCTGACGCTGGTGATCGCCATCATGTGCTTTCTGGCTTGCCTGACGGCGGGCGCTGTTTATCTGATGAACCAATCGGCGAACGCCTGGCTGCGCGATATCGCGAGCGAAGTGACGGTGCAGATCGAAGCCGGAGAGAAGACCGACGTCGAGCGTGTCGTGCGGGACGTGACCGCCTTTCTCGCCCGCCAGCCGGGCGTGTCGAGTGCAAAGCCCCTGTCGCTGGAGACGTCGAGTGCGCTGCTGGAGCCGTGGCTCGGTCAGACCGAAGGCTTGGCGGGCCTGCCCATCCCGCGCTTGATCGCGGTCGAGGTGGATCGGATCAATCCACCTGATTTCGCGGCGCTGCGGGGGGCGCTCAGTGCGCAATTCAAAGGCACCAGCCTGGACGACCATCGGCATTGGCAACAGCAGATCCGCACTGTAACCCGTTCCTTCGCGCTCGGCGGGTTTGCGATCCTGATGCTGGTCGGCGCGGCGACCATGGCGATCATCGTTTCGGCCACACGCAGCGCGCTTGCGTCGAACCGCGATATCGTGGAAGTGCTGCACTTCGTCGGCGCGACCGACCGTTTCATCGCCAGCCAATTCCAGCGGCACTTCCTTAGCTTGGGTATTCGCGCCGGCGTGGTGGGTGCGGTGCTGGCGGGGTTGGCATTTCTTGGCATCCCGATCGCTATGGAACTGCTAGGTGGCGGGGCGGCTTCGCGGGCCGAGTTGCAACATCTGGTGGGTGCGGGCACGCTCGATCTGCAAGGATACGGCTGGCTTGCCGTCGTAGTGGTGGTGGTGGCGGGCCTTTGCATGATGACGTCGCGCATCGGCGTCTATCGGATCCTGCACAGCCAGCATTGACGGCAGCGGATCGCGTTGACCCTGGGTTGGTGCTCACCACCTTTCCAAGCCGCCCCCGTCCCTGCTATGCTCCCTTGCTTCCGCGATCGTATAATCGGTTGACCGAGGCACTCAGCACCATGACAGACCCCAAGCGGCCGGACGGGCCGCACATCGGGCACAACCTGCCCGGCGCACCAGTGCCCGATTTGAAGCTGCCCGACCCGAAACGGCCCGACCCTAAGGCGCAAGACCAAAAACACATCGTGCTGTCGTCGCACCCCCGGAAAGGCAACGTCGCGGCCCCCGAAATTCACTGGGGTGCCGCCACGGCAAAACTGCGTGGCCCGGTCATCGGCAGCCAGGCCAACCCGCAGCAACGCAACGTCATCGGCGTCCACTCGGGTGCCTATGGGGTCTATCGCGCGCTCGCCATCGCCGCCGGCAAACTCAGTCCGGTCCACCGTCCGGATCTGACCAACACATTCCCTCCGGTCGACATCCCTCCGCAGCCGCAATGGCAGGGGACCGACAAGATCGTGTCGATCGATCCGTGGGGGCACCTCGTGGCGTCTGAATTCCGTGACGAGATTGCCGCTGGCTTCGATATCCGCCCCACGATCGCCATCACCAAGGCGCGCATCCAGTTGCCGGAACTGCAGGGCGCGCTGCGCTCCGGACGCGTCAAGGCCGACGGCCATATCCTGCTCGAGAACGGCGACACCAACGTCGTCAAGGCTGCCATCGAACCCGTCTGGTATCTGCCGGGGATCGCCGCCCGCCTCGGCATTTCCGAAACGCAATTGCGCCGCGCGCTGTTTGAACAAACCGGTGCGATGTTTTCTGACCTCATTACGCGCCATGACCGGAAGGTGTTCCTGCCGCCCATCGGGGGCATCACGCTGTATATCTTCGGCGACGTCGCCAATCTCGCGTCTGGCAAAAATGAAATCGCCTGCCGCGTGCATGACGAATGCAACGGCTCCGACGTGTTCGGCTCCGACATCTGCACCTGCCGCCCCTACCTCGTGCACGGCATCGAGGAATGCATCCTATCGGCGCAGCGGGGCGGTTCCGGCCTCATCGTCTACAATCGCAAGGAAGGCCGTGCGTTGGGCGAGGTGGTGAAGTTCCTGGTGTATAATGCGCGTAAACGCAATCCGGCGGGTGATACGGCCGCCGCTTATTTCGAGAAAACCGAATGCGTCGCGGGCGTGCAGGATGTGCGCTTCCAGGATCTGATGCCGGATGTGTTCAATTGGCTTGGCATCCGTCGCATCGACCGCTGGATTTCCATGAGCAACATGAAGTTCGACGCCATGGCCGCGCACGGCATCGAGATCGTCAAGCGCGTGCCCATCCCCGACGAGATGATCCCGCGCGATGCGTCGGTCGAAATGGACGCGAAAAAGGCCGCAGGCTATTTCACCGATGGCACGTCGTCATCGGCGGTGACCGCCGATGACCTCGCCGACACCAAGGGGCGCACGCTTGATAGATACTGATCCGACGCGATCGCCGACCGTCGCCTCGTTGCTGACACCGGAGGCCGTGCGAACCCGCGCACGCGTGATTTTCGACGCGGGCGTGCATGGCCAACTCGCGCACTTCGCGCTGCATATTGAGGCGTTGCCGGCGTGCGCGGCTTTCGTCGCCGATACCATCCGCCAAAATTATCCCATGCTGCAGGTCCCGCCGCATTCGCGCTGGCGGCATCTCGACGCGAACGGGCATAGTTGGGCTGACCGGCTGGGCGATCGACTTGCACATGAGCCGCGCGAGCGCGCCCGCCAGCGCATCGAGCTGGCCGTCACGAGCGTGCTGCTCGATGCGGGTGCCGGACCGCACTGGCGCTGGCGCGATCCCGTCACCGGGCTGTATTTTACTCGCTCCGAAGGCTTGGCACTTGCGTCCCTCGAAGCCTTCCGCGATGGCGTTTTCTCCGCCGTTCCGACGCAGCCGTGCCGAGCCGATGCGGCGGGATTGAGCAACCTTTCGGCTGTTCGCCTCGCGGGCGCTTTCCAGGTACGTGACGACAATCCGCTGCTGGGCCTCGACGGGCGGATTGCCTTGTTGAAGCGCCTGGGCAATGCCATCACGCAACACAAAGACATCTATGGCGCTGAACCGCGCGTCGGCGGCCTGTTCGATCATCTCAGCAGGGACGCGCGCGATAATGCCGTAGAGACGGCTCATCTTTTAGGGCTCGTGCTCTCCACTTTGGGTGACATCTGGCCCGGTCGTCTCGTTATCGACGGCATCAGCCTCGGCGACACGTGGCGGCATCCGGCTGTTACGATCGATGGCCCAACGAAGGGCCTCATCCCGTTTCACAAACTGTCGCAGTGGCTGACGTACTCACTGATCGAGCCGATCCGCGACGGCGGACTTGCAGTGCTGAACTGGGACGCGCTGACCGGCCTTGCCGAATACCGCAATGGCGGGCTGTTCATCGACATGGGTGTCATCACGCCATGCGATCCAGCGCTCGCCATAACCCCGCTGACACCGGACTTGGAACCCATCGTCGAATGGCGTGCGCTGACGGTGGCGTTGCTGGACGAGATCGCACCGCTGGTTCGTGCCGAACTCGGCGTGACCGCGCAGCAGATGCCACTCGCTGCCATCCTCGAAGGCGGCACCTGGGCGGCCGGTCGCCGCATCGCTAGGGAGAAGCGCTCCGACGGCAGTCCGCCGCTGAACATCGTCAGTGACGGCACGGTGTTTTGAAAGGCAGCGTAATGTAGGGTGCAATAGCGCAACGTATTGCACCGGACGCGTGCCCGGTCGGTGCAATACGGCCTGAAACGGCCTATTGCACCCTCCGTCCAACCCCCGTCGCCGTCGACCCATTCACCAAACTCCAGCCGCGAACACAGGCGTCCGTTCTATGAACCATCCCGATCATCCCACTCTCACCGTCGTCGACCATCCGCTGATCCAGCACAAGCTATCCTACATGCGCATGACCACGACCTCCTCGAAGCAGTTCCGCGAGCTGCTGCACGAAATTTCTCTGCTGCTCGGCTACGAAGTGCTGCGCGATCTGCAGACCGAATTGCGCGCCATCGAAACACCTGTCGGGGGCACCAATGCGCCCTTCCTGATGGGCAAAAAGCTGGTGTTCGTGCCTATTCTTCGCGCCGGCCTGGGCTTGCTCGATGGCATGCTTGAGCTGGTGCCAAGCGCGCGCGTCGGCCATATCGGGCTTTATCGAGATCCGGAAACGTTGGGAGCGATCGAGTACTACTTGAAACTGCCGGAAGATATTTCGGACCGCCTTGCCGTGATCTGCGATCCGATGCTGGCCACCGGCAATTCGGCGATTGCCGCCGTCTCACGGCTGAAGGAACAAGGCGCGCGCGAGATCAAACTCGCTTGCTTGCTGGCGGCCCCAGAAGGCGTCCGGGCGCTGGCGGCGGCCCACCCCGACGTGCCGATTTTCACCGCCAGCCTCGACAGCCACCTCAACGAACACGGCTACATCGTGCCCGGCCTCGGCGATGCGGGTGATCGAATGTTCGGCACGAAATAACGGCACAACAATCGGGTCGCGCGTGGCTGCGGCATTTGTCACAGTGCGGGCATGAAAAAATCCGTCACCGCCGCAGCGGCCGCTGCAAAAATAGCAACGCTCGACTGGACGCGGATCGCTGCCGATCTCGATGCCTCGGGTGCCGCCAACGCGGGCAGCATCTTGGCGCCAACAGAGTGCGCCATGCTCGCAGCGCTTTATACCGACGACATCCACTTTCGCTCGCGGGTCGTCATGGCGCGGCATGGCTTCGGCTCGGGCGAATACAAGTATCTGAACTATCCGCTACCGATGCTTGTCGAAGGTATGCGCCAAGCCCTTTATCCGTATCTTCAGGCCATCGCGAACCGCTGGGCGCTGGCACTAGGCAGCAAGCAATCGTATCCGACTGATCTCGACGGTATGTTGGCGCGTTGCCACGCCGCCGGCCAGACCAAAGCCACGCCGCTGATGCTCAGCTACCAGTCCGGCGACTTCAATTGCTTGCATCAGGATCTCTATGGCGAGCACGTTTTTCCGCTGCAGGTCGTGATTTTGCTGTCCGAGCCTGGCCGCGATTTCGACGGCGGCGAATTCGTGGTGGTCGAGCAGCGCCCGCGCATGCAGTCGAAGGCCGAGGTCGTGGCGCTCGGCCAGGGCGATGCTGCTGTCTTCGCCACCCGCGAACGCCCCAAACAAGGCGCCAAAGGCACCTACCGCGTGCAACTGCGGCACGGCGTCAGCCGCATAAAGCGTGGCGAGAGACTGACGCTCGGGTTGATTTTTCATGACGCGGGGTGAGGGTGGTGTGGAAGTCATGGCTTTGGCTGACAATCTCCAAAAATGGAAATTGACGGGCGGATTCACGCACCGAAGGGGCCGCAGGCTGGATATGCCGCTGCGGTCTCCACTGATTGACCGTGGCGCGCGTTGGCGGCGCCGGCCAAATCTGGTAGGTGCGGATGAGAACGCAGTTGCAGTTTAGCATCCGGACCCATCGCTCATGACCGATACGCCTCCCGACCGCCTATCAACCAATGCCTCAAGCCCTTATTTCAATGAGGAACTGCTGACGCGCGGCGTCGGCATCCGCTTCAAGGGCGTAGAGAAGACCAACGTCGAGGAATATTGCGTCTCGGAAGGCTGGGTGCGCCTGGTGGCGGGCACCGCAAAGGACCGGGCGGGTAACCCGATGACCGTGAAGCTCAAAGGCGAAGTAGTGCCGTATTTCCGCGACGAAACACCGGCGGCTGATCCGGCATCGGGAGAATAGGCTTTTGCGCTTCCGCCCTTCACGCTAAATTAACTATCCTGTCCAAGGTTTAACCATTGCGGTTGCGTGCTTCGGTTCGCGCGCCGTGCCCGTTAACCCTTGGCAGACATGAGCGTCGCACCCTACGCCACTCCGGAGATTCTGGGACTTCTCGATATCGGGACGTCGAAAATCGTTTGCCTGCTGCTTGCCCGCAGCGGTAGCGGCGGGGCTGTCGACGCGGGTAGCGCCGACGGCTATCGCGTCATTGGTTTTGGCCATCAGAAATCGCGCGGGCTCAAAGCCAGCGTGGTGATCGACGCGGATGCGGCCGAAGACGCCGTGCGTGCGACTGTCGCTCAGGCGGAGCAGATGGCAGGCACGAGCATGGTCGATACGGTGCTTTCGGCGGCATGCGGTCGCATAAGTTCCATTCACGTTACGGCTGCAATCGAGCTCACAAGTGCCGTGCCGGGCGGACGCATGGTGACGCCGCCCGACATCGAGCGTCTGATGGACGCCGGTCGCGCCCACGCCGAGTGCGATGACCGTGCGGCGCTCGACGTCGGCATCATCAACTGCAACCTGGACGGGCGGCGCGCGACGGGTTCGGCGCTGGGGCAACACGCGAGCCGGCTGTCGACCGATATGCACGTCGTTACCGCCGACCGCTCGCAGGTGCGACATCTGTTGCATGTGGCGGAGCGGTGCCAGTTGCGCGTGGTGGGAATTGCGCCTGCGCCGATGGCCTGTGCGCTGGCTGTTACGACGGCCGAAGAACGGCGGCGCGGCGTTTCGGTCGTGGAGTTCGGAGCGGGAACGACCGGCCTTGCGGTCTATGTCGCTGGCAGCCTCGTTTGCGCGCACGTCTTTCCGATTGGCAGCAATCATCTGACGTTCGACCTGACGCGAGCGCTCGGCACGACAATCACAGAGGCCGAGCGAATCAAAAAAAACTATGCTATACAGTTTCTTGCCCACCCTGCGGCCGACGATACAGTCTCGTATCAGCCGCGCGGTATCGACCATGCCGAGACGCCGTCGGATCGCGACGAAATGCGTCCCGCCAAGCAGGTAACGAGGGCAGCCATTTCATCTCTTCTCACATCCCGGCTCGACGCCCTGCTGCGGCAAGTGCTGCGACGCATCGACGACCTCGCCATACCCACGCATCTGCGCGGGCCGGTGGTGGTAAGCGGAGGGGGGAGCGAATTGGGGGGGCTGCTGGCGTACGCTGATGGCGTCATGAGCCGTTGGACAAATTGTGGGATTCGCCTTGGCGTCCCATTGCCGGAGACAGGCTTGCCCCGTGCGCTATTGCGGCCGGCCTTTTCCACCGTCGCCGGACTTTCGCTGATCGCGCGTGATCGCCGACTGGGCTTGCGGCTTGATACCGAACGATCGGGGCGAACACATGATGCTCCGCGGCCGGCACCCGCGCTCCGACGAAGCTTCTGACCACCGCCCGCCTGATACTGTTGCGCCTCCGCCTTACCGACATCGCACCTTCGCCCAACCGGGCCAGCCGCAGACGTGAACCAGGAATCGCCGATGAGCATCCGTTTGCAGTTGCCGAAAGTGACCGACCTGAAGCCACGGATCACGGTTGTCGGCGTCGGTGGCGCGGGCGGTAACGCCATCAACAACATGATCGCGGCCGGGTTGCAGGGCGTCGATTTCGTCGTCGCCAACACCGACGCGCAAGCTCTCTCAACGTCGAGTGCTGAAAACCGCATCCAACTGGGCACCAACCTGACCGAAGGCATGGGGGCCGGCTCCAAGCCGGAGATCGGCGAAGCCGCAGCCGAAGAAGCCGTCGACGACATCCGGGCACAGGTGTCCGGCAGCCACATGCTGTTCATCGCGGCGGGCATGGGTGGAGGAACCGGCACGGGGGCTGCGTCGGTCATCGCCCGAGTGGCGCGCGAACTCGGCATCTTGACCGTCGCTGTCGTCACCAAGCCGTTTCTATTCGAGGGCAACCGTCGCCTGCGCATCGCCGAGGCCGGCATCGCCGAACTGAAGGACGCGGTCGATACACTCATCGTCATTCCGAACCAGAACCTGTTCCGCATCGCCAACGAACGCACCACATTCGCAGAAGCCTTCGTGCTTGCCGATCAGGTGCTGTATTCGGGGATCGCGTGCATCGTCGACCTGATCATCAAGGAGGGCTTGATCAATCTCGATCTGGCGGACGTGAAGACCGTGCTGTCCGGCATGGGTGCCGCCATGATGGGGACAGGCGAAGCATCGGGTGCCGATCGTGCGCGGCTGGCTGCCGAAGAGGCGATCCAGAACCCGCTCCTGGACGATATCTCGCTGAAGGGCGCGAAAGGGCTGCTGGTCTCCATCATCGGCGGACGCGACTTGACGCTCTACGATGTCGATGCTGCTGCCAGCCGGGTGCGCGAGGAAGTGGACCCTGAGGCCAATATCATCGTCGGTGCCACCTTCGACGAAAGCCTGGGTGATCGCGTCCGCGTATCGATCGTGGCTTCGGGGATGGCGAGCGCCAAGTCGCTCCCGGCGGGTGCCGTGCGGCAGCCAGTCGCGGCACACGCAACTGGGGCATTCGGGGGGCTGCAAGCTGCGCCGGCACGGCCCATCGGGGGCAAGGCGCCGCCGCCACTGCCGCCCGCAACGAGTGCTGTTGCGACTCCGAGCGCGCTGAAGCCGGCCGCCAGCACTGACGCCGATCTTGAGCGTCGCTTTGTCGAAGCCTTGGAGCCGGGCAACGGCTACGCATCGCACTTCGATGGTGCGCTGGGCGGTCTCGCGGGGCGTGCGAGCGACCTCGCTGGGGCATCGACCGACCACGGCAAGGGCAAACCGCGGCGACACGGCGACGTTACCGTCGAGGAGCGAGGGTTGGTTTTTAACGGCTTCAGCGACGCACCCGCAACGCTACGGGCTGATGCGGGCCGCGAATCAGGTTACGAGCCAACGCAGAAACGAGGCGGGGAAACAGACCCCGGCAGCAGTCCCGGGGCGCGCGTGCCCGAGATCACCGACTTTCCACCGCTTGCCCAACACGAGTTTCGTGTGCGAAGCGAGGGTTACGCGCAGTCTCAAGCGTCGCGTTCGACCACGTCACGAGGGCCGGCCGAGGTGCCGCACGAACAGAAAAAACCAAGCCTTCTACAACGACTTACAGGTTCCGGCCGAGTTCGAAAGGCAAATGCCTCAGAGGATCATGTAACGCCGGCGGAGGCTGAGCTGCCGGGCTTTCTAGCAAGAGCCAAGCGTCAGTGATTCGCAAAGCCGGCCTGCAACAATCCAGTAACACAGCGTAAGAATCCGTGATTTGTCCCCACCCCTGCGTCAGAGTAAGCATAGTATTAAGAGTTGCCTCGAATCAGCATCGTCGGGGACCCGCATAACGGGAAAGCCGAAAAGACGATGCGATCGATAAAGCAGCCAGGGAATGGGGCATTTGGGGACTTCCGCGTTTCGTTGCTTACCGTGTTGGTTTGAATTCGAAGCCCGGCTGAATGGGGATCGAGGGACATTCTGATGTCGAAACGCTTCATTGGAGCGCGCCAAACAACGCTGGCGCGAGATGTAGAGCTGTCTGGAACGGGCGTGCACAGTGGTGCGCCGGTGTCTGTGATTCTACATCCGGCTGAGAGCGATATTGGTTTTCGCTTTCTGGTTAGTCGACGTGGCCGCATCGTGGCGGAAATTCCCGCGGATGTACGCTCGGTAAAAAATCTCACGCTGTGTACCGTTATCGGGGATGAGACGGGCGTTACTGTTGGCACGGTCGAGCATCTGCTGGCGGCGTTGCGTGGTCTTAATGTAGACAACTGCTACATTGAAATCGATAACCGGGAAGTTCCGATCATGGACGGCAGTTCCGCTGCCTTTGTCGCCGCGATCGAAGACGTCGGCATTCGTGAATTGTCCGAGCCGCGTAAATTCATCAAAGTTCTTAAGCCGATACGCGTTCAGGACGGAGACTGCTTCGGCGAGTTGGTGCCGTCCAACGGATTTCATCTCGATGTCGAGATCGACTTTCCTAGCGCACTTATCGGCCGCCAGCATCTCAAGTTGGAATTGACGCCGTCCTCATTCCGGTCGGAACTCTCGCGTGCCCGTACGTTCGGTTTCATGCGCGACGTGGAGAAGCTTTGGAAAGCAGGGCTTGCGCTGGGCGCGTCGCTCGAAAACACCGTTGCGCTGGGTGACGACAAGGTCATCAATGCGGAAGGATTGCGGCATCCGCAGGAATTCGTGCGGCATAAAATGCTCGACGCGGTGGGTGATCTGGCGCTTGCGGGTGCGCCCATTTTGGGGGCCTTCAAGTCCGTGCGGGGCGGGCATCGTCTTAACGCGCACGTTCTGCAGGCCTTGTTCGCCGGTGGCGAGAACCAGGCATGGCGCTGGGAGCGGGCTCCGCGCGTGATGCGTGAAGCGGCTCCGGTTGATATTTCCGCCGGCATCATGGCCGTCAACTACGCCGCCGACCGGTCCTAAGTTTGAGCTTGGGCTTGCTGATTATCCGGCGTGCGTGGCATTACGGCCACTTCACTTCAAGCTGCCGTTGATTAAGGCTTTGTGTCATAATTTGGTGTTCATCGCTGAACACAAAGGTCACTGTGGGGGACGCGGGGCAATCGCATCGTGACGGGCGTCGAATCGATGTAGTGACGCGATAGATCAGGCGGCGTCGATCGTGGGTGTCGAATGCAAAGGGTGGCGGATTGTACTTTCGTCGGACCCCGGTTTGATGGGCCTCAGCTACATGGGCCCCAAGTAAGGACTAGCTGGTGCTGAACAAGCAACTTATCCTGTTCGTCTCGATCGCAGCCGCGATCCAACTCGGCGCGTGCTCGGCGAACAAGGATGCCGCCAAAGCGCTCAACCCCGATCCGCCAGAAAAAATGTACGCCGCCGCCGATGGCGCGCTGCAGCGGGGCAATTGGACCGCCGCCGCCCGCCGCTTCGAGGATCTCGACCGCGATCATCCCTATGCACAGGAAGCCCGCCGCGCCATCGTGATGGCGGCGTTCTCCTACTACAAGGCCGGAAAATTTCCCGAGGCCATCGCGACCGCACAGCGCTACACGACCATGCATCCGGGGACAAAAGAGGCAGCGCTCGCCCATCACATCATCGCGTCAGCGCATTTCGACGAAATCAAGGAACCGCAGCGCGACCAGACCGCAACTCGCAAGGCGTTGGCCGAGCTCAAGACGTTGCGGCAACGTTATCCGGACAGTCCGTATTCCAAGCAGGCGGAAAACCGCATTCTCATAGCCGAGGATATCCTGGCGGCTTCGGAAATGAATATTGGCCGCTACTATCAGAAGGCCAATAATCTGGCTGCTGCGATCAATCGCTTCAAGGTCGTGGCGACGGATTATCAGACCACCAGCCACGTCGAGGAAGCGCTGTATCGGCTGGTCGAGACCAACATGGCGCTCGGCATTGTACCCGAGGCGCAGGCGGCAGGGGCGGTTTTGGGGCATAACTTTCCGAATTCGAACTGGTACAAGGACGCGCATGCGTTGCTGAAGAGCAGCGGCGTGCAGCCGCAAGCCGGCGGGTGGCTGTCCAATGCCTGGAAATCGGTGATGCCGGGCGCGCAGCAAGCCAAGCCGACACCTGTCACGCAGCCCGTACCTGAAGGTCTTCCCGGACCGGATCAGCTGCCCAAGGCGATACCACCGCCGGCCAGCGACATTCCTACCGCCAGCACCAGCAAGCCCAAGCAGATGGGGCTCGGTGTCACTGTTGGTAGCGTGAACTGAGAGCTGTGCGGGCGTTAAGGCAATTCTGCGCGGCAGGTTGGCGAAGTTGCACACAGTGCTGTGGGACGCAAAGTTGGCCTCAGTGCGCAACGTGTCTGGGAACGCTGGCTTAAGTTGATATGATGGGCACGCCCGCCAGATTCTCCGAGCCTCTGCATGCCCAAAAAAAGCTTACC
>JANXYD010000196.1 GCA_025350265.1 Hyphomicrobiaceae bacterium
GACAGCGGTTGCAAAGACGTGGCGATCGCGCTGCGCAAGGGTTCGGCCGGCTGGAAGAAAGCGGAAGGCACCAAATTCAAGGTGATGGAAGTGGCCGAGGCCGCCAAGTGGGCCGACATCATGATGATGTGCACTCCGGACGAATTGCAGGCCGATATCTACCGCGACCACCTGCACGAGAACATGAAAAAGGGCGCCGCGCTGATGTTTGCGCACGGCCTCAACGTGCACTTCAACCTGATCGAGCCGCGCGCCGACCTCGATGTCGGCATGGTCGCCCCCAAGGGCCCCGGCCACACAGTGCGTTCGGAATACGCTCGCGGCGGCGGCGTGCCGTGCCTGATCGCCATCCACCAGGACAAGAGCGGCAACGCGCACGACCTGTTCCTGTCGTATGCCTCGGCGATCGGCGGCGGCAAGGCCGGCGTCATCGAAACGTCATTCAAAGAAGAATGCGAAACCGATCTGTTCGGTGAGCAGGTGGTGCTGTGCGGCGGTCTGGTGGAACTGATCCGCGCCGGCTACGAAACGCTGGTGGAAGCCGGATATGCGCCGGAAATGGCCTATTTCGAGTGCCTGCACGAAGTGAAGCTGATCGTCGACCTGATCTATGAAGGCGGCATCGCCAACATGAACTATTCGATCTCCAACACCGCCGAATTCGGCGAGTACGTAACCGGCCCGCGCATCATCACCGACGAAACCCGCGCCGAGATGAAGCGCGTGCTGAAGGACATCCAGTCGGGCAAATTCACCACCGAGTGGATCCGCGAATGCAAGGCCGGCCAACCTGCCTTCAAGGCGACGCGCCGCTTGAACGACGCCCACGACATCGAAAAGGTCGGCACCAAGCTGCGCGCGATGATGCCGTGGATTTCGGAGAAGGCGCTGGTGGACAAGGCGAAGAACTAATAGTCGAGACCCAGCGAACAGCGGCAGTTCGCTGGGTCGGCACCCCGTGGCAGCAAGAGAATGGGAGGTTGCCGTGGAAGCCAAGGAAGCAATCGACATCGGTAAGAAATATCGTACCGATCTCTTCGGCACAGATTTGGATAGTCCGCCAAGGCTCGAAGAAGTTTGGCGGGATCAGAAGAATGTTTGGAATGTCATTTTCGGTTTCTATCGCAAGCCCGACGATCTCACGGGCATCGCAGGATTGAAACCATTTAGTACACACGAACGAAAAGTGGTTCGGGTCGACGACACTTCTGGGATGGCATTGTCCATAACCGATCTTTTGCGAGTGATGCTTGACCATTGAGAAAATTGCGCTCGATTCGAACCTGTCCTTATTGCTTATTGTAGGCAGAGCAGAACGCGGCCTTATTGCGCGCCACAAACGTCCAAAGGGCTATTCTGAAGACGACTATGAATTGTTGATTGCTCATCTCCGGTCTGCGAATGCTCTCGTAACGACGCCGAACACATTGACTGAGATTTCGAACATCGCCGGCTTCGGGCTAACAGATGCGTCGCTTGATCGCGTCATCCGCTCTTATCAAGCATTCGTTCTCGACTGCACCGAAGTCCATCATCCCAGTCGCCAACTTGTCGAGCGAACTGAATTTTCCTGGTTGAGACTTGCCGACTGCGCTTGGCTTGCGATGCTGCGCGACGGCACGTCCCTACTGACGAGCGACAATCAATCGCACAGCGCGGCAATGTTGTGCGGACATGCATCCATAAATTTCAATCACAGCAAGGCCGCTCTGGGCTTGAGGTGATATATCCCACTATCATGCTAATCTGCTCCCAGCGTACGCACCCCAGAGAATTTACCCCGCCATGTTCCTGCTGATCGCCGGCATCCTGCTGTTCATGGCGCTGCATCTGGTGCCCGCGGCGCCGCAAGTGCGGGCAGACCTGCGCGACAAGATGGGGCCGAGCGCGTACTTGCTGGTGTTCTCGATCATCTCGCTGGGGTCGCTGATCATGATCGCGAAGGGCTACGGCGACGCCCGCGCAGTCGGGCGCATTCAGCTGTGGAACCCGCCAGCGTTCATGCGGCATATCACGCTGGCGCTGATGCTGCCGGCGTTCATTCTGCTGGCGGCGGCCTATATCCCCTCGCGCATCCGCACAGCCGTCAAGCATCCAATGTTGGCCGCGATCAAAATCTGGGCGCTGGCGCATCTGCTGAGACGCGGCGACCTTGCCAGCGTGGTGCTGTTCGGCAGCTTCCTGGCGTTCGGCGTGTTCGACCGCATATCGGTCAAGAAGCGTTCGGCCCTCGGGCCGCTCGGCACCGCAAAAGGCGGCCTCAAAGGCGACATCGCCGCTGTCGTCGCCGGCAGCGTGGCGTATGTCGTCATGGTGCTGTGGGGGCACTATGCGTTGATCGGTGTGCCGTTGGTGAACTTCAGCTTCGCCCCGTGACGCGAGCCAGTGATTGCGCGGTTATGTTGCCGATTGGACCCCCGCCAATTCTCAGGCTAAGAAGGCGCGACGAAACACCAACGCGATTGCATCTCCGGGGCTCGGCGCACCGGAGGCCTCAAACGGATTGCTGCTGCGATGATCCAACCGACCGACCCCAAACTGCCCAAGTCCACCGTTGCCGTGACTGGCCGCGGCGCGCGTGCTCCGGCCCCAACCAACGAAGCCTTCGACAAGGAGGTCGATGAGGAACTGCAGCGTGAATGGATCTCGAAGCTGTGGGACCAGTATTCCGGCTATATGCTGGCCGGCGCGGTGGCGATCGTACTGGGGGTGGGCGCGTATAAAGTGACCGAAAGTCGCCGTCAGGCTGCCGCCGAGGCGCAAGGCGCCCGCTACATCGCGGCCATCAAGCAACTCACCGACGGCAAGGTCGACGACGCCACGCAGTCGTTGGCAGCGCTCGGCAAGACCGGTTCCGGCTTCGGAGCGGTGGCGCGCCTGCGCTTGGCGGCGGCCGATGCCGCGACCGGCAAAACCGCCGACGCGGTGATCAAATATGACGCATTCTCGCGCGAACGCGGCGTCGATCCGTTGCTGGCCGATTTCGCTCGCCTGCAAACCGCCATGTTGACACTCGATATAGCCCCTTGGGACCAAATCCAGGCCAAGCTGTTGCCGTTGAGCAACGACAACAATGCGTGGCGGTACAATGCACGGGAACTGCTCGGACTGGCGGCCTTGAAAGCCGGCAAGACCGACGAGGCCCGCATACAGTTTGAGAAGTTGATCAGCGAACAGTCGGTGCCGGCAGGGATGGCAGAACGGGCCCGAATCGTGATGGGGTCACTCGTCGCCGCCGAGTTGGCGGCAAAAGCACCGGCGGCGCCTGCGGCGGCCCCGACAGTGCCGGCCCAATCTGCACCGGCGGCAGGGGTGCCGAAGAACTGAACTGCTGGAAGCTACGGGGGAAGTGGACGAGCATGCGGACCGAGGGCACACTGCGCGGGCAACCGTCGACGACACCGGCCACGCTGCTCGCGCCGCGCAGTTGGATGCTTGGCCTGATGGCTGCCGCTTTGGCACTTGGCGGCTGCTCCGAGAGCCTGCCCAGCTTGCCGAAGCTGACCGAGCTCAATCCATTCGCCGAAAAACAACAGGTGATGCCCGGTAAACGCGTGGCGATTGCCAGCGACATCAGTTCCGCCGGTATCGATCTGGCTCCGGCCGACCGCCCCATCGTGATCGCCGCCTACGCCGGCAACGAAGCCTGGATGCAGCCGGGCGGCACCGCCAACAATTCGCCAGGTCATCTCGCACTCGCTCCGGCCGTGAAAGTCATCTGGTCGGCCGATGCCGGCACCGGATCGAGCAAATATGGAAAATTGAGCGCCAGTCCGATCGCCTTCGGCGGCCGGGTCTATACGCTCGACGCCGTCGGCACCGTGATGGCGTTCTCGGTCTCAGCGGGTGCGCCGGCGTGGCACGTATCAGTCAAGCCGGATGACGAAAAAATCGCCGAAAAAGGCTACGGCGGCGGCCTGGCCAGCGATGGCAATAAATTGTTCGTCGCCACCGGCTACGGCACTGTCGTGGCGCTCGACCCGGCCAGCGGTAAGAAACTGTGGGAGCGCAACATCGGTGTGCCCATGCGGACATCGCCGACCGCAGCCGATGGCCGCGTGCTGGCCGTGACCATCGACGGCGAACTGATCTGCCTGTCCGCCGACGACGGCAGCGAAGCCTGGCGCTATCGCGGCATCGGCGAAAAAGCCAGCATTGTTTCCAACGCCAGCCCGGCCATCGAAGGTGCGCTGGCTGTGGTGCCGTTCACATCCGGCGAAGTGGTCGGTATCAACCTGCAGACGGGCGCGGCGGTGTGGTCGGAAAACCTGTCGAACCAGCGCGGCGGCTCATCACTGGCGTCGATGACGGACGCGGCCCGCCCGGTCATCGACAACGGCACGGTGTTCGCGGTGGGGCACGCCGGCCGCATGGTCGCCACCTCCATTCGCGGCCAGCGCATCTGGTCGGCACCGGTGCCGGGCATCCAGCAACCGATGGTATCGGGCGACAGCATTTTTGTCGTCAATACCACCGGCCAGTTGATGGCGATGACGCGCAAGGACGGCAAGATTCAGTGGACCACCAAATTGGCCGGCAGCACAGTCTGGTCCGGTCCGGTGCTGGCGGGCGGCAAGCTGTGGCTGACATCGTCGAAGGGGCAACTGGTCAACGTCGAAGCCACCACCGGCAAGATCGCTGGCACGGTCGACCTCGGGCAACCCGTCTACATCGCTCCCATCGTTGCCGGCAGCCGCATGTTCGTGCTGACCGACAAGGCCAAGCTGATCGCGTTGAACTGACGGGCACGACCAAGGTCGGCACCCAAACGCGCTAACTTCGTTGGGTCAAACGTTCGCGTGACCCAACAGCTACGCATTTGATCGGAGCGTCGGGTCGCGCAAGTGCTTGACCCAACCTACGCATGCCGAGGCGTGACCGCTGTGCGAAAAACCTCTACAGACACACTCAATCAGTGCACGAACAGCACCTGCACCTCGTCGTCGGGACTGCCGTCGGATTGAGACTGTTCGCGCGCGCCGGCGCTCGACGACGTTGCCGCCAGTCCCGCGCGGCACGTATAGGCCTGCTGGCGCGTCGACGCCGTCTCGATCGCAAAACGATAGACCGTCACCGCCCCGCGCGCGGCGGCTCCGGCGCTGGCCAGATAGTGTACCCATTTCACGGCCACAGGTTCGGTCCCGCTCGCGCGCCGGCTGAGATCGGCCGCAACGGCCGCTGGCACACAATACCGCTGGGTCCACTGCGCCGAAGTCTCCGCAGTCCATGTGCCCGCCCCGGCGATCGGCCGATACGCAATGACGATGGCGTGCGTCTGACCGGCCGCGAAGGGTTGCTGCCAGAACAGCGTCGTCTTCAACGTCCATTGCGGCTCGAATTTGCCATCGACGACACGGATCAGGCTGCGCGCCAGCAGATCCGCCTTCGCAGTGGCCGGCAAAGCCGCGAGCAGCGCGCCCAAATCGGGATGCAGCGGGTAAAGCGGCAGCGCCAGATCGCGCAGCGGCCGGGTCGCATCGACGAGCCCCAACGACAGCGCCCTGCTCTCGACATAGGTCTCGGCCGGCTGACCATCCACGAGCGCTGAAAACCCGACGAAGTTGGCCGCGTTGGCCGGATCGAAAGCCGGGTTATCGACGCTCGCGCCGTCCAGCGCCATCATGTCCAACTCGGGGAGCGCGAAAGCCATCATGGCGGTGCGCGGCTCGGGTGTCGCGTTCTGAACCGTGTAGGTGATGCCGACGCGATCGACGGCCAGCACCACATCCTCGCGCGAGGTGATCAAGCTCTGTTGGCCGGCATAGACCAGGCCACCCGCCGGCACCTCGGTGGTGGGTTCGGCGGTGGACGCTATCGAGACCGTTGCAAACGCAAGCGCTGCAGCGATCGCCCCATGCACGCCGGCGCGCTTCGTTATACGTCGTATCATCACGGCCGATAGCCGAAGCTTGGTCGCCCCACGGCCCGCAACGGTGCCGCCATGTTGGCGAACTGCGTCAGGTAGCGTCGCGTCTGGCGGGGATCGATGATGTCCTCGACGCCGAACGCCTCCGCCGTGCGCACCGGCGCCTGGAATGCTTCGAGCCGCGCCTCGATTTCGGCACGCATGGCCGCAGGATCGGCCGCCGCCTCGATCACCGCGCGGTAGGCGGCATCGACCCCACCGGCGATCGGCAGCGAACCCCACTGCGCCGAGGGCCACGCATAGCGCACGAACGCGTCCGAGCCGTTCCGCTGGCTCAGCCCCGCCATACCGAACGCCTTGCGCACCATCATCGCGCACCACG
>JANXYD010000208.1 GCA_025350265.1 Hyphomicrobiaceae bacterium
GGTCGGCTCCAGCGTTCGCCGGAGCCGACCGTCTTGATGACCACTGACGTAAGACTGGGGACATACTCGGGGCACAAACAGGCAGTAAGGTGTGAGATGCGTAACAAACTCAAACATATAATCGGCAGCAACATCGGTGAAGGTCGGCTGTGGGGCAGTCGACTTGCGGCCATCGCCGGCACTGCGTTGCTACTGACAGCGTCGGCAGCATCCGCGCAATCGGAGCGTTGGTCGTCGGAAGGCAAGGCTCGCGTCAATCAATCGACCATCGGCATCGCAGCCGGCTTCACCGAAGGCGCGCCGTTGCGGCTCACTGTCGAACTCGGTCGCGCCCTCGACGACGGCGACAAAATGCGCATTCTGCCAATCGTGACCCGCGGCGTTTTCGAAAACTTTGGCGATCTTCTGCAGCTGCGCGGCGTCGATGCGGCGATCGTGTTCGGCGACACGCTCGAGCATTTTCAAAAGGTCGAGCGCGTGCCGGGCATCGCAGACCGAGTGAAATATATTGCAAATCTGTTTCCGTCCGAAATGCAGATCATGGTTCGACCCGAGATCAACTCAATCAAGGATCTGGCGGGCAAGAACGTCAACTTCAATTCGAAGGGCACGGCAGCAGCATTCACCGGTCCGCTCGTATTCGAAAAGCTCAAGATCAACGTCAACGCGAAGTTCGACCCGCATCCGGCCGCGATGGCCGCGATGAAGAAGTCCGACGACTACGCAGCCATCGTTTTCGTGACGACCAAACCGGTTGCCCCGTTTGCAGCCGATTGGCCTCCCGGCTTTAAGTTGCTGAGCGTGCCCTACACGCGCGAACTCGAGGACATTTATCTACCGGCCACACTCGAGGCGGGCGATTATCCGAAATTGATCAAGCCGGGCGAGAAGATCGAAACGATCGCCGTGCCAGCCGTTCTGGCCGTCTATAACTGGACCCCCTCCAGCGAGCGGTATGCCCGCATGGTCAGGTTTGTCGATTATCTGTTCCAGCGCTTGCCGCAATTGCAAAAAGCCCCCAACGACCCGGCTTGGAAAAATGTGAACTTGGCCGCGAGCGTACCCGGCTGGCAGCGCTATGCTCCTGTCGAGCTGAAACTTAAGTCGCTCGGACTAATCAAGTAAGACAGTATCTGCGGCTCCTGCGGTGAAGTGATGGACGGAAGTGCTGGTACGCAGGCACTTCCGTTTTTTCATTTTGGTATGCTGATGCGCAAGTCCGTCGGATTATGCGACACCCCCGATATCCGTTTGGGGGAAGCATTAACTGGCCATCCCGATGTGCCCGGAAAACCAAGCCTCCGTAATTCAACCATAATCAAATTCGATTATAAGTTTCAGTCGCGGAATACTTGATTGACCGCCGTGCGGTCATAATCACAAGATGGTCATATTCTCAAGACCGTCTTGGATCGAAGAGCCGCGCCGTGATCGTGCGCGAACGCGAGAAACCAACCACATTTTGTCTGACGTCCAATATCGGCGTTCGACCTTCGCGCACGGGGAACAGCACGCGAGGCTTGGACAGATAATGACCAAACGATCACGCATGATATCCAGCGCAACGTTGCGGCGTTCCGCTATCACTTACATGATGGCTGTTGCCGGCGTACAAGCACAGGCCGTCACACCCGCCCCGATAGTTCCGAATTTCATCGACGCACGACCAGTTCCGCGAACGGCACACGAGCGCATCGAAGAACAGGAGGCGCGACGCAAGGCAGATGAAGAACTCGGTCGATTGGCTGCGGAAGCCGAAGCAAACCGTCGCACGATAGAGGAAGCAAAACGTCTCGCAACCGAGGCCGACGCGCGTCGCAGCCAGCAACAAATCGAACAGCGCGCCGCTGCCGCTGCGGCGGCGAACCGATCGGCAACCGAAGCCGAAGCTCGGAGGCCCCCTGCCGAAACCGATGCCAGACGCGTCAACGCCGAACTCGAAGCCAAGCGCAAAGCCGCCGATGAAGCCGGGCGGCAAGCGACACTGGAATTGGAAACACGGCGCGACCAGGACGTCGAGATCGAGCGGAAATTCCAAGAAGCTCAGGCGCGTCGAGCGGCAGCAGTTCCCTCATCGGGCAACGCCCCGCCTAAACGGAACGTGGGTGATCTTGTCGTGCGGGGGCGGCAACTGATGGGCGTTGGCGATTTCGTCTCGGCGCGGCTGGTGCTCGATCGCGCAGCGGCAGCAAGCGATGCCGATGCGGCATTCGCGCTGGCCGAAACATTCGATGCCGAAGTCATCGGCAAGTTCCTCAATCCGGGCGTGGTCGCTGACGGCGCGTTGGCTGACGCCTGGCGCGCGCGCGCTCGAGCGCTCGGTGGTGTGCCCCGCAGTGCACCGCCGACAGCCACGGCTCCGGCAACGACGCATATAAATCCGCCGGGCTCCATTGCAGCGTTCGCGCCGCCGATGCCGACGCCTGCGCCACGCCCCAAAAATGCCGATGCTGCGCCTGCTGCGGCCACAGCCCAGGTGCCGCTTCCGGAACCAATGGCAACGGCGACGACCGCCGTCACCTCGCCTCCAGCTGCGATGGACACGCAGTCATCGGTATTGCCTGAGGCGGCACGCTTCCTCACCCGGGGACGTCAACTTCTCCAGCAAGGCGACATCGACGCTGCCCGCCTGTTTTTCGAACGCGCGATGCATGCAGGTTCAGCACAAGGCGCGCTCGAACTCGGCACCACCTACGATCCGGTGGCGCTGCGCGATCTCGGTGTCGTCGGCTTGCAAGGCAACTCCAAACGCGCCGCTGATTTCTATCGGCAGGCGCTGCAGATGGGGTCTGCCGATGCATCGCCGCGCCTGGCACGGCTAGGCGCGCGCTAACCGTCAACCGCGTTCCACAGGCGTCTGAAACACTCGGAGTCATCGTCGTATGCGTCTCTCATCGACACAATTCGCGAAGGCATTTGTTCAAGGTTCCATGCTGGCCGCTACAATTTGCGCCCAACCCGCCTTGGCGCAATATAATCCCATTCAACCGCGCGACGATCCAAACAGGAATACCAGCACCATCATAACAGGCACACCGAGCGGGACGTATCTGCAGATCGCCTATGATATGAGCGTCGTGCTCGACGACGGCAACGCGTTGCGCATTCTGCCGATACTCGGCAAAGGCAGTGTGCAAAACGTCCAGGATATCCTGCATTTACGGGGTGTCGACATGGGCATCGTGCAGTCCGACGTCATGGGCTATCTCAAG
Source organism: Hyphomicrobiaceae bacterium (assembly GCA_025350265.1). Taxonomy (GTDB): domain Bacteria; phylum Pseudomonadota; class Alphaproteobacteria; order Rhizobiales; family Hyphomicrobiaceae; genus JABFRJ01. Next base: position 3,213 of record JANXYD010000208.1, read on the forward strand.
CAAACCCCTGAATTTGGTCGCGACATCGATAAGAAGCTCGTCTACGTAACAAAGCTCTATAACGAAGAGGTGCACCTCGTCGTCGGCAAGGGTATCACTTCGCTCGCCGATCTCGCCGGCAAACCGGTCAACTTCGCTGAAGTGGGCTCTGGCACTCAGTTTTCCTCACGCCAGATTTTCAAGTTGCTCAAGCTTGAAGTGAAGGAAGTCAATCTCGGGCAGACCGACGCGCTGCTCAAGATCAAGCAAGGGGAAATCGCCGCCACCATCATCGTAGCGGGGCGACCGGCAGCGGCCATCAAGGCGATCGCCAAAGACCCGGATTTCAGATTGCTGGCGATCCCGTTTTCATCCGAACTCGAGGGTGACTACCTGCCCGCGAAGTTCGTAGCGGACGACTATCCAAACCTGCTGGAAGCCGGCGAGAGCGTCGAAACAATTGCCGTCGGCGCGGTGCTGGCAGTTTACAACTGGCCGGATGCGACGGATCGTCAGCGGCGGGTCAACGCGGTGGTGGAGAAATTCTTCTCGAAGTTTGCAGAGTTCCAGAAAGCACCACGTCATCCGAAATGGAGAGAAGTCAATCTCGCCGCCCGTCTGCCGGGTTGGACACGCCTGGCCGCTGCCACGCAATGGCTCGAACGCAACTCAAAACGCTGATGGACCAGCGCCACCCAAAATCATTCGGCAGTCACCGCGATCGCCAGCCTCTGCACCCGTTCACGGTGCAGCAGGTATAGCCCGGAAACCACGACGAGCGCCGCGCCTGACATCGTCGCGCTATCGGGGAGTTGTGCAAAGACGAGATAGCCGGCCGATGTTGCCGTGAGCAGCCCGAGGTAGGTGAAGGGCGCGATCGTGGTCGCCGGCGCATAGCGGAAGGCGGCGATGAAAAGCGCGTGACCTACCGCGGCCCAGCCCCCGCACGTCAGCATCGCCAGCCACACCAGCGGCGCACTCGGCCACGTCCAGTCGGCCAACGCGAGCGGTGCCATCAGCACGACGCCCGCCAGCAGCGAATAAAACAGCGTGACCGGAACACCATCGTGCGGGGCAAGATGGCGCGTCAGAATGGTGAACAATGCGTACGCCAGCATCGACGTCGCCGCCCACAGGAATGCGAGTTCGAACGTGCCCGCACTCGGATGCACCGCGACAAGCACGCCGCAGAAGCCCACCAGGATCGCGAGCATGCGCCGCCACCCCACCCACTCACCCAGCAATGGCCCCGCCAGCAGCGCGACCGTCAGCGGTGTGAGAAACTGCACTGTCATCACCTGATCGAGACGGAGCGTGCGCAACGCCAAGAAATTGAACAAGGTCGATGCCAGCAACAAGCCGGCCCGCACCAATTGCCAGCCGGGTTTGCGCGCCCTGAGCATGGACGGCACCGCCACCAGCCCCAGCGTCACCACGATCGCCACGAATTGACCGACGAAGCGAACCCACACCACTTCAGCGATCGGCAAGTGACCAACGACGATCATGTATTTTCCGGTCGTATCCGTGCCCGAAAAGCACATCACGGCCAAGCAAATCAGGCCGATCGCCTTCATCGGCCGGCTCGAAAGTACGGGTCGGGCGGGCGCTTTCAGAAAATCAGGCAAAGTATCGGGGGGAACATCTAAAACCACGCGCTGCATGCGTTCGATACTCCGGAGGTTCGATGCCCGCTCATACCATCGACACCTTGCCTCGGCCATGCGTGGCGTGCACCTGCATGGCTGGGTTGCCGTGCGGAGTTCGACCGACGATGCAGAGGATCGTTGCAGCTTTAGCGAAATCGGGGAGCAACCCTTGGAGCCTGAGCGCGAAGTTAGCCGGATTATCCGGCAGTGCCGCTCGCACTTCGCCAGCCATGAGGACTGCGGAAAACCCAAAATTTAGCGTGCAACTGGGATTTGCAAGTTCGTTTCCGACGCGCGCCGCATCATCCGACGAACTTGCAAATCATTGCGCTAGCGGAGGTCCGGCAGCTTGTAGTCGCTGAACTTGGTGCGGAGGTCGCGCTTGGACACCTTGCCGGTGGGTCCGATGGGCAGGCTGTCGACGAAAATCACGTCGTCGGGCAACTGCCACTTGGCGAGCTTGCTATCGAGCAACGTGTCGATCTCGTCCTTCGTCGGGCTGGCACCTGGGGCCTTGACGGCCACAAGGACCGGACGCTCCGTCCACTTTGGATGGGGAATGCCGATGACGGCACAATTGGCCAGACCGGGATGCGCCATGGCGGCGTTCTCGACGTCGATGGAAGAAATCCACTCGCCGCCGGATTTGACCAGGTCCTTGGTGCGGTCGACGATGGTCAGCATGCCGTCGGGCGAGACACGGGCGACGTCGCCGGTGGCGAACCAGCCCTCCTTGTCGAGCGCGCGCGCCGTGGCGCTTTCATTCTTGAAGTAGCCCGACACGATCGCGTTGCCACGCACGAACAATTCGCCGCTGGCGATATCGTCGTGCGGCAGGCGATTTCCTTCCTCATCGGCAAGCTTCAATTCGACGCCGTAAACGCGTCGGCCGGCCTTGGCCTTGAGTTCGACACGGTCCTTGAAATCGAGGTCTTCTTCGGCCGGCAGCAGATGGCCGACGGTGCCGAGCGGGCTCATCTCGGTCATGCCCCAGCCTTGGATGACGGTGACGCCATAGTCTTTCTCGAAGATTTCGATCATCGGCTTGGGGGCGGCCGAACCGCCGATCAGCACATGTTTCAGGCCAACCGGTTTGCGACCGCGCTTCTTCATTTCCGCCAACAGCCCCATCCACACAGTGGGAACGCCCCAGGAGCCTGAGGCGTGTTCGAGTTCCATCAGCTCAAACAGGCTGGGTCCGTCGAGCTTGGGCCCCGGGAAAATCAGTGACGTGCCGGTGATCGCCGACGAATAAGGCAGCCCCCAGGCGTTGACGTGAAACAGCGGAACCACCGGCAAAATCGAGCGGCCGGCACCGAATGCGACGTTGATCGTGGCGACTGAAAAGAGCGCGTGCAGCACAGTCGAGCGGTGCGAATAGAGAGCGCCCTTCGGATCGCCGGTGGTGCCGGACGTGTAGCAGAGCGCCGCGGCGGCATCCTCGGCGAACTCAGGCCAGACGATCTGATCCGAAGCCGGTTCCAGCAGCGATTCATAGCACAGCAGACCGGGCGCATCAGGCATGTGCGCCTTGTCGGTCATGGCGACGTAATGCTTGATCGGCTTCCAGTGAGCGCGCAATTTGTCGATCAGCGGTTGGAACGTCGTGTCGTAGAACAGCGCGGTGTCTTCGGCATGGTTGACGATGTAGATGAACTGCTCGGGTGAGAGGCGCGGGTTGATGGTGTGGCACACGGCGCCAATGCCGGAAATGGCATAGTAAAGCTCGAAGTGCCGATAGCCGTTCCAGGCGAGCGTGGCGACGCGATCACCGGGCTTGATGCCCATGGCTGTCAATGCGTTGGCGAGCTTGGCGATGCGCTTGCGGCTTTCCGAATAGGTGTAGCGATGGATGCCGCCTTCAACGGTCTGGGAAACCATCGGGATGGTACCGTAGACTTCGCCGGCAAAGTCGATAAGGCTGGAAATCAGCAGCGGGCGGTTCATCATCATGCCGGTGAGCATATGGGCAGATCTCCCTGGGATTGACTGGATCCGGCGGTTTTATGAAGCCGGTTATTTCGAATGGCTAGGCAGAGTTCCCGCCATGCCGTATGCGTAAACACTAGCCGAAGTTGCCAGCGCCGACCAACAGAACTTTGTCTGAAGGTTATTTGGCGACTGCCCGATTCCGTAGGCACCAACCGCGCGCCGAGCAATGTCTGGTAGGAGAAAGTCATGAGCGAAAACAAGAAAAGTCCGGTATCCAGTACGCGCGAAGGTGCTGTTGCGATCATCCGGATCGACAACCCGCCGGTCAACCCTTTGTCGCAAGCGGTGCGGGAGGGTCTGCTCCGGGAATACGAAGCCGCGGCGGCCGATACGGGTGTCAAGGCAATCGTGCTGACCGGCACCGGGAAGGCGTTCTCGGCCGGAGCCGACATTACGGAATTCAGCAGCGGCCGTACCGCGCCATTTCTCACCGATGTGATCACGACCATCGAAGCGTCGGCGAAACCGGTGGTGGCTGGGATCAACGGACTGGCGCTCGGCGGCGGGTTCGAGATCGCGCTCGGCTGCCATTATCGGGTGGCTGCCAGCGCGGTGAGGCAACTGGGGCTGCCGGAAGTGAAGATCGGCATCATCCCCGGTGCCGGCGGCACGCAAAGATTGCCGCGACTGATGGGCGTCGAACCGGCGCTCGACATCATCGTTTCGGGCGCGCCGATCGATGCGGCGAAGGCGCTGTCGCTGGGCGTGGTCGATAAAGTCGTCGAGGGTGACGTGGTGGCTGCAGCCGTCGCGTTCGCCGACGATCTGATCGCGCGCGGCGAGGGGCCGCGGCGCACGTGCCAGCGCACAATCGACGCAGCCGCGCTGCCGGCAGATCTGTTCGCAAAAAAGCGTGCGGCGCTGGCACGGCATCCGAGCGGGCCGCTGGCGGCGCGGGCGTGCGTGGACGCGGTCGAGGCGGCCGTGACGCTGCCGTTCGCCGAGGGTATCAAGCGGGAACGCGAACTGATCCTGCAATGCCTGCCGTCACCCTACGCGAAGGCGCTGCAATATGCATTCTTTGCCGAACGGCAGGCCGGCACGATCGCAGGCGTCGGCGGCGACGTGAAATTGCGCGACGTGAAAAGCGTGGGCGTGCTCGGCGCGGGCACGATGGGCACGGGGATTTCGCTGGCGTTCCTGCAAGCGGGTATGCCGGTGACGATCGTGGAAACGAAACAGGAGCCGCTCGACAAGGGTGGGGCGCGAATCCGCGAGACGATCGAAGCCAACGTCAAGCGGGGACGCCTGACGGCCGAGCAGGGCGGGGCCATCGCCAAGAACCTGACGCCGTCGCTGGACATGCAGAGCCTCGCCGGATGCGATCTGGTGATCGAGGCGGTGTTTGAGAGCATGGCCATCAAGAAAGAGGTGTTCGGCAAGCTGGATCGGATCTGCAAGCCGGGCGCGATTTTGGCGTCGAACACCTCGACGCTCGACGTGGATGAGATTGCGCAGGCGACGACGCGTCCGCAAGACGTGCTGGGGCTGCATTTCTTCTCGCCGGCCAACATCATGCGGTTGTTGGAAATCGTGCGCGGCAAGGCGACGGCTGTCGATGCGCTGGCGACGGCGATGGCGCTGTCGAAGAAGATCAACAAGGTCGGCGTGGTGTCGGGCGTGTGCTTCGGCTTCATCGGCAACCGCATGCTCGAATGCTATGGCGAGGAAGTGCAGGCGATGCTGCTGGAAGGCGCGACGCCGGCCGATGTCGATAAGGCGCTGGAGGCCTGGGGCTGGGCGATGGGACCGCTGGCGGTCATGGATCTGGCCGGCATCGACGTAGGGTGGCGCATCCGCAAAGAGCACAAATTCTCCGACGAGCGGATCCGGCTCTATCGGGTGACCGACGCGATCGCGGACCAGGGCAAGTTCGGCCAGAAGACGGGGGCGGGCTATTATAAATACGAGGGCCGCAATCGCATCGAGGACCCGGCGGTGACGGCGATGTTCCGTGCGGAGGCCGCGCGGCAAGGCATCGAGCCGCGCAACGGCATCCCGGCCGAGGAAATCGTAGAGCGGACGCTGCTCAGGCTCGTCAACAGCGGGGCCGAAATTCTCGATGAGGGCATCGCGATGCGGGCCAGCGACATCGATACGGTTTACATCAACGGCTATGGCTTCCAGGCGTGGCGCGGCGGGCCGATGTGGCAGGCTGATGCGATGGGATTGGCCGTCGTGGCCGAGCGCATCAAGTTCTACGAGGGCAAGTACGGCGAGCGCTGGAAAGTTGCGCCGCTGATCGAAAAGCTGGCCAAGGACGGCGGCACCTTCGCCGGACTGGACAAGGTGAAAGCTGGCCGCTGAAGCGGCACGGGGCAAAAGCGGCTGGTTGAGTGAGCACAGATCAAGTGGCCTTCGCCTGCAACCGGGCGGAGGCCGTTGCATGACTGCCAAGCCGCAGGCGGCTTGCGATGTTTGGTGTAAGACGGCAAAAGTCGCGGCCGACGGCGAGCGAACACGGCGACTGATGACAGCGAACCAGGACCGAGACATGAGCGACATAAAACTGACGGTGAACGGCCGCGCGGAGCAGCGAACGTGTGCGCCGAACACGCTGTTGTCGGAATTTCTACGCGAGACGCTGGGGCTGACCGGAACGCACGTCGGCTGCGACACCAGCCAATGCGGTGCATGCACCGTGATCGTCGACGGGCGGTCGGTCAAAAGCTGTACCATGCTGGCGCTCGAAGCCGAGGGCGCTGTGGTGATGACGATCGAGGGCGTCGCCAAGGCGGATGGGTCGCTGCATCCGGTGCAGGAGGCATTTCGGGCGCATCATGCGTTGCAGTGCGGCTTCTGCACGCCGGGCATGGTTATGGCGTCGGTGGCGCTGCTGCAGCGCACGCCTGATCCAACCGACGCGCAGGTGCGGCATGGCCTGGAAGGCAACATGTGCCGCTGCACCGGCTACCAGAACATCGTCGATGCCGTGCTGGCGTCGGCCAAATCTCTGAGGAGCGCTGCGCAATGAACGAGTTCAAATTCATGCGCGCCGGGTCGCTGGTGGAAGCGGCAAAGGCGTTCGGGGCTGGGAGTGACGCGCGATACCTGGCGGGCGGACAGACGCTGCTGCCGGTCATGAAGCAAGGCCTCGCGGCACCCAGCGAGGTGATCTCATTGGCGGGCGTTGCGGCCCTGCGTGACGTGACGGTGAAGCCCGCACTGATCACCATCGGCGCGATGGCTGTGCATGCCGACGTGGCTGGCCATGCAGCAATCAACAAAATCCTGCCGGCGCTGGCCGTTCTGGCTGGAGGCATCGGCGATCCGCA